>JADHUD010000140.1 GCA_016784705.1 Spirochaetia bacterium
ATAATAACAACTACCGGATTCAATACTCCGGTCTGTACACTCTTCACCAGGGTTATGATTGCAGTTGGAATTCTTGCTACAATTCCGGCAAATATGAGGAGGGAAATTCCATTTCCAATCCCTTTTGCCGTTATCTGCTCACCAATCCAAACAAGAAACATAGTACCCGATGTTACCGTAATCATAGCAATTATAGTATACGGAAGCATATTCATTGTTA
Source organism: Spirochaetia bacterium (assembly GCA_016784705.1). Taxonomy (GTDB): domain Bacteria; phylum Spirochaetota; class Spirochaetia; order JABMQR01; family JABMQR01; genus JABMQR01. The sequence goes on from JADHUD010000140.1 coordinate 221, forward strand.
CTGCATCCGGAATTGATTTCGCATAAACCGTTACTACGTAGGACTGCAGGAGTGCCAGAACTATCGTTCCATACCGTGTAAGCTTTTGAATCTTTTTCCTGCCGCCGTCTTCTTCTGCAAGTTTCTTTAAGGAGGGAAACACAATCATCAGAAGCTGCATTATAATCTGCGTTGAAATATAGGGCATGATTCCAAGCATGAATACAGAAAAATTCTTAAAAGCTCCACCAGCAAAAAAGTTAAGGTATTCCGTTAAACCCATTGTTGAAGAAGAGGCTTCCTGAGCAAGAAAATAGAGCCTCAAAGCGTTAACATTAATTCCCGGTATTGGTAATGTAGCACCCAGTCTGAATAGTATAAGCATAAGTGCGGTAAAACCAATCCGCTTTCTTAAATCTTTAATTCTGAAAACATCTACTAAGGAGTTTGCCATTGGTTCCTTCTTTTTTATTGAATCTCACCACCGGCTGCTTTGATTTTTTCAGCCGCGTTCTCTGATAATCTCAGACCTACTACAATTACCTTTTTATCTATTTCACCATTTGCAAGAATTTTTGCTTTTACATTTTTACCCTTTATAATCTTTTTCTCTTTCAGGGTCTCATTATCAACGGTATCTCCATCTTTAAAATAGATTGAGATTTGCTCTAATGAAACTGGTTCATAGATTACTTTAAAAGGATGATTCGAAAAGCCTTTTCGTGCAATCCTTCGATAGAGAGGCATCTGACCACCTTCAAAACCTGGACGGGTTCCGCCGCCAGACCGTGAATTCTGTCCATCGTGGCCTCTCCCTGAAGTTCGGCCTTTCGACGCTTTTCCTCTTCCAACAATTGTTTTTTTCTTATTTGCCCCAACGGGTGCTACAATTTGTCCCATCCTAATCTATCTCCTCAACCTTAACAAGATGTGCAATGGTATTAATCATACCCAGCACAACAGGAGTTGCCTCTTTTTCAACCGAGCTGCCAATTTTTCCAAGTCCAAGCGCCTTTGCTGTACCACGCTGGTTGGGTTTGGATCTAATCAAACTTCGGACAAGTTCTACTCGTACAACTTTTACTTTTTTATCAGCCATACCCTAACCCCACATCTCTTTAATAGACTTTCCTCTGCTTTTAGCAAGTTCTTTTGCATCAAACAGGTTTTCCAGTCCATTAAATACTGCTTTCACAATATTAATTGTATTTTTTGATCCTAAGGATTTGCTGAGGATATCATGAACTCCACAAGCATCCATTACAGCACGAACGGGTCCGCCGGCGATAACTCCGGTTCCCGGTGCAGCTGGTTTCAGCAGAACCTTAGCACTTTTATATTCACCAATAATTTCATGAGGCAGTGTTGTTTTCTTTATCGGTACCTCAATCATGCTTTTTTTAGCTTTATCTATACTTTTCCTGATAGCTTCGGCAACATCATTTGCTTTTCCAAATCCAAATCCTACCTTGCCTTTCTGGTCGCCAACAACAACCAAAGCTGAAAAGGAAAACCTTCTACCACCTTTTACTACTTTGGCAACCCTGTTAAGTTTTATCAGTTTCTCAACAAATTCCTGCTCTCTGGTATTTTCCACCATATCCCCCTAAAACTTAATCCCGGTTTTTCTTGCACCGTCAGCAATACTCTTCACAATACCATGAAACAGGTAACCATTCCGGTCAAAGACAACTTCTGTAATTTTCAAATCGTTTAACCGTGAGCCAATCAATTCACCAATCTTGGCTGCATTTGCCACACTATTCCGGAGTTCCTTTGTTTCTGCTTCTGCATTACTTGCTGCCGCTATGGTTCTGCCGGTGGTATCATCAATAACCTGAACATACACATGATTATTACTTCTGAAAACACTCATTCTGGGTCTTTCAGGAGTCCCGGTGATCCGTTTTCGTATATGCACTTTACGTTTAAGTCTCTTTCTTCTTTTTTCAATAACATGCTTCATTGTTTTACCACCCTGCTATGCGCCAGATTTTCCAATCTTACGCTTAATCGTTTCATTATCATATTTAATACCTTTCCCCTTGTACGGCTCAGGTGGTCTCAGAGATCTGATTTCAGCTGCTGTCTGACCAACACGCTGTTTATTGATCCCTGTTATAATAACTTTACTCTGCCCTTCACAGGCTATCCGGATATCATCACTAACCATGAACTCTATCGGGTTTGAATACCCCAGATTTAGCAGTAAGATATTATCCTTAACTTCTGCACGGTAACCAACACCATTAATGAGCAGTGTCCGGGTAAATCCCGTTGTAACACCTGTCACCATGTTCTGGATCAGCTGTCTGTACAGACCGTGATAAGCACGTGCCTTTTTTGAGTCGTTTTTTCTGGTAACAATAACTGAATCCCCTTCAACAGCAATGCCAACCTGCGGTTGATAATTCTGCATCTCTTTCCCTTTGGGACCTTCTACAGTAACAAGGGTTTCAGATATAGTAACCGTTACGCCTTTAGGCAGATCTATTGGTAATTTACCGATTCGTGACATAACTTCTCCCCCACACCCTTACCATACTGAACAGATCAGTTCACCACCGACCATTAATTCAGCAGCTTTCTTACCGGATAAAACACCGGTAGAAGTCGATACAATAACTACACCATAACCATTATAGATTCTCGGAAGTTTTCTATATCCGGTATAGACTCTTCTACCCGGCTTAGATAATCGCTCAATTCCATGTAAAACCGGATTTTGCGCTTCATCATATTTAAGAAAAATACGAGTATAATTAAATCCATTTTTAGTAACTTTTTTGAAGTTTTTAATATATCCTTCATTTTTAAGTATCTTGATTATCTGGAGTTTAATATTTGACGTCTGCACATCAACTTTCTCATGCTTTGCCTGATTGGCATTTCTTACTTTTGTCAGCATATCTGCTACAGGATCACTAATTGCCATTTCTCTCTCCTACCAGCTGGATTTCGTGACGCCAGGAATTTTACCTTCACTAGCAAGTTTTCTAAAGCAGATTCTGCACATTTGAAATTTTCTCATGTAACCTCTGGGTCTACCGCAAACTCTACAACGGTTGACTTTTCTGGTACTGTATTTAGGCTCTCTTTGAGCCTTAATAATCATTGATTTTTTTGCCATCAATCTACTCCCAACTATTTGCTAAACGGCATTCCGAGCTTTTTTAAAAGCGCGAATCCTTCTTCATCGGTATTTGCTGTTGTAACGATAGCTACATTCAGTCCACTTATTCTCTCAATTTTATCATAATCAATCTCCGGGAAAATTATCTGTTCGGTAATTCCCATTGAGTAATTCCCGCGGCCGTCAAAAGCATTAGGATTGACCCCTTTAAAGTCTTTAATACGGGCAAGGGCAACATTCAAGAATCTGTCCAGGAACTCCCACATCTTCTCGCCACGAAGGGTGGTTACCGTTCCAATCTCAGATCCCTGCCGTAATTTAAAGTTTGCGATAGATTTTCGGGCTTTAGTTTTAACTGCATGCTGACCGGTAATCTGTTCAATCTCTTTAACTGCTGAATCCAGAAGCTTTTTGTTATTAATCGCTTCACCAACACCTGCACTTACAGATACTTTCTGAATATTCGGAATCTGCATTATGGAAGTATAGCCGAACTCTTTCATCAATTCAGGTGCTACTTTCTCACTATACAGCTGCTTCATTCTGGGTATATACTTATCCATTAGAGCACTTCTCCTGTTTTCTTAGCTATTCTGACTTTTTTTCCGTCTCTAATTTCAAAACCGATTCTTGTAGTCGAACCATCTTTTGTCAGTATAGCAACATTAGAAATATGCAAAGGTGCTTCGATCTCAATAATACCGCCTTTGTCCTGCTGATTTTTCTTTCTTACAGCTTTCTTGGCAATATTCAATCCTTGAACAATAACACGATCATTTTCACGGTCAATTTTAAGAATCCGGCCTGTTTTGCCTTTATCTTTTCCCGCAATAATTTTGACTGTATCATTCTTTTTCAGTTTGATCTTCTTCATTTCCTTCTCCCTACAACACTTCCGGCGCAAGTGAGACAATCTTCATGAATCCGCATTCGCGTAATTCACGGGCCACAGGGCCAAAGATTCGCTTCCCGCGCGGGTTGCTGTTGGCATCGATGATTACACACGCATTGTCATCGAACCTGATATATGTACCATCCGGTCTTCGGTATTCTTTTTTTGTTCTTACAATAACAGCTTTTTCTACAGATCCCTTAGCTATCTGTCCATTAGGAAGAGCAACTTTTACCGCTACCACAATTATGTCACCTATACTGGCTGTCATTCTCTTGCTTCCGCCCAGAACTTTTATGCACTGAACTCGCTTTGCGCCACTATTATCCGCAACATTTAGATACGTCTGCATCTGAATCATAATGCAACTCCTTCCGCCTTATTTTGCCCGCTCTACAACCTGTACCAGTCTCCAACATTTGTCTTTACTGATAGGTCTGCATTCAACCACACGAACAGTATCACCAACTTGTGCTTCATTCCTCTCGTCGTGTGCTTTTACTTTCTTTGTTTTCTTTACATATTTTTTGTAAAGGGGATGAAGTTGCTTTGAGGAAAATGAGACTACAATGGTTTTATCCATTTTATCACTTACAACTTGTCCGGTATAGTTCTTCTTATTTTCTTTCATAGACGCAGGCCTCACTTACTGCTTATTTTCGCGTATGCCCAACGCATATTCATGAATGATAGTATTAATTCTTGCTATTCCTCTTCTTACGTTACGTAGTGCGAGAGGATTATCAAGATGTCCTAGTACTTTATCCATTCTTAAATCAAGATACTTCTTATGAAGTTCTTCTTTTTTATTAACGAGCTCCGTATATGTCAGATCATCGAAAGAATTCTTCATACACTACTCCAATTCTCTTCGTTTCACGAATTTAGTCTTTATCGGAAGCTTGCTTGAAGCCAGTTTCATAGCTGCCATAGCAAGTTCTTCGGGTATACCGCCCATTTCAAACATAACAGCACCTGTTTTGACTACTGCTACCCAACCTTCAGGGTTACCCTTTCCTTTCCCCTGCCTTGTTTCAGCAGGTTTCTTTGTGTAAGGCATGTCAGGGAAAATCCGTATCCAGACTTTTCCGCCCCTCTTAACATGACGGGTCATGGCAACACGGGCAGCTTCAATCTGGCGGTTAGTAATCCAACGCGGTTCGAGTGCAACAAGGCCATAATCACCAAATGCAATCGTATTCCCCCGGTGTGCAACGCCGTCCATCTTCCCTCTCTGTTTTTTTCTATACTTAACTCTTTTAGGACTAAGCATCGCTACTAACTCCTTGCTGTTCTGGTACGCTCTTTAGTTTGCTTGACCAGCAGTCCGGCGTCTTCTTTCTTTGCTCTGTCATAGATCTCACCATTGTAGATCCATACTTTTACGCCGATCGCACCAAATGTTGTATTTGCCTCAGTAAATCCATAATCTATATCAGATCTAAGGGTATGAAGAGGTACTCTCCCCTCTTTATGCCACTCAGTTCTGGCCATTTCTGCCCCGCCCAGTCTGCCGGAAATTTTTATTTTAACTCCCTGTACACCTGCACGCATTGCACTGCTGACAGCCATTTTCAAGGATCTTCTGAAAGACCCGCGCATTGTCAGCTGTCTGGCAACATTCAGGGCAATCAGCTGAGCATCCGCTTCCGGCCTTTTAATCTCTTTAATCTTAATCTGTATCTTTTTATCGGCGAGTTTCTGAAGTCTTTCGCCAAGTTTTTCAACATTCGCGCCTTTCGCCCCGATAATTATTCCCGGACGGGATGTTTTAATAACAATCGTTATCCGCTGCGGTTTTCTGATTATCTCTATATCAGCGATATCAGCACCCTTTGTTTCAGGACATGTTTCAAGCGCTTTTCTCAAACGCAGATCTTCATGTAGTGTATCAGCATAATCTTTTGGATCTACATACCATTTTGATTTCCATGTTTTGTTGATCCCAAGACGAAGCCCTATAGGATTTACTTTCTGACCCATCTACTCCCCCATACTCGCAATTTCGTCGACTACCACAGATATATGACTCATTCTCTTAAGAAGTATATCCCTTCTACCATGTGAACGCGCCCATACTCTCTTAAGCCTTGGACCTTCATCAATCCGTATCTCTTTGAGATAGAGCATCTCTTCATCCAGCTTCTTGTTTTGCACCAGAGCATTTGCCGCAGCCGATTTAACGACCTTATTCAGCAGTCCTGCCCCTTTCTGAGGCATAGCCTCAAGTATCGCAACCGCTTCGGCATACGTCTTGCGGCGAACAAGATCTGCAACCGGCCGCACTTTTGAGGGAGAAACCATCAAATATTTAGCG
>JADHUD010000141.1 GCA_016784705.1 Spirochaetia bacterium
GGTATTGATAGATTTATATGGGTGAATTATACTCCTAACGATGAAAACAAGATATTATGATACAGAGGATTTGATCGCCGCACTTGCAACACCCTGGGGGGAGAGTGCCCTGGCAATAATACGCACTTCAGGACTGAACTGTATTGAAACAATAGCTGCATGTTTTTTGGGGCAGGAGAGATTAATCAAGGCGGAAAGCGGAACGCTGCATCATGATTATTTTATCGACCCGGAGACTCAGGAGCATTTGGATGAGATAGTAGCAGCTGTATACCGGGCACCATCAGGATATACGGGTCAGGAGAGCCTGGAAATTTTTTGTCATGGCAGTTTGCCCGGGATTCAACGGATATTGGAGACTCTCCATGCCGCTGGATTCAGAGATGCGAGGCCGGGAGAATTTACCATGCGTGCATTTCTCAACGGAAAATTCGACCTTACCAGTGCCGAGGCTGTCCAGGAAATTGTTTCTGCAAAATCCAAAAAAGCACAGGCTCTTGCCTTGGGAAGGCTTTCCGGGAATCTTTTCCATGAAATTGATACCATAAAGCATGAACTGGTTACTATTCTCAGTATGATTGAAGTGCAGCTTGATTATGCTGAAGATGAAATTGAGGAATCGATTGAACTTCCAATTACTGCAATACTGGATCTTAGAGAGAAAATAGCACAGCTTGCTGCAACATACAGTACCGGAAAACTCTTTTCGGAGGGTGCCCGTGTGGTATTGGCCGGGAGAACCAATTCCGGAAAGTCATCACTGTTTAATTTGTTTCTCAAAGAAGATCGATCAATTGTCTCTGAAATTCATGGAACCACCCGGGATTATATTGAGTCCTGGGTTACCATCCGGGGAATTCCGGTAAAACTTTTTGATACAGCCGGATATCGTGAGTCAATGGACAGCATTGAAGAGGAAGGGATTCGCAGAAGCGCTAAGGTAGCAGAATCTGCTGATCTTATTCTCTACCTGATTGATGGTTCTCTGGGATTTACTGAAGAGAATAAGAACGATTTAAAACAGCTTTCAGGAGAGGTTGAAATTATTCTTGTGTGGAATAAGGCAGACATAGCAGCCAAAAAGCAGCCTGCAGATAGTATTGCTGTAAGTGCGGTTAATGGTACAGGCTTTAGTGTGCTTGAAGAGAATATCTGCACAAAACTTATGGGAAGCGGAGCATCAGTTTTTCGGGATTCAGAAATCATGATCGACTCGTTACGTCAGAAAGAACTTCTGGACAGGGCTGCTGAAAGCCTCTCTGAAGCTGTGAAAACGGTTGAAGATAAGATGCCTCTTGATGTTACAGCACCGGAAATTAGTGATGCAATAGATGCCCTGGGAGAATTGACTGGTGAAATAACCTCTGCAGATATTCTGGACAGGGTATTTTCAGGCTTCTGTGTTGGTAAATAACAACCTTCAGTATAAAGCTGCATAAACAGCTCTTGTAAAGACACCTGTTTTCGCAAGAGATAAAGGATATGAAAATATGGATTTTGATGCCATAGTAATTGGCGCAGGCCATGCAGGTATAGAGGCTTCTCTTGCGCTGTCAAGACTGCATTTTTCGACTCTGCTCATAACACAAAACCTCGATGCTATAGGCAGATTGTCCTGTAATCCGGCAGTTGGCGGATTGTCAAAGGGAAATATGGTTCGTGAAATAGATGCTTTAGGCGGAGAAATGGGACACCTGATAGACTCCACCATGATTCAGTTTCGAATTCTCAATAGACGCAGAGGACCCGCAGTTCAGGCTCCCAGAGCACAAGCAGACAAATTTGCTTATGCTATGCTGGCAAAAGAGCGTGTGGAAACGCAGAAAGATCTTACGCTTTTTCAGGATACCGTGGTGGATATTATTCTCAGTACATCAGGAGCGGAGATAGCAGGAGTTGTCACTGAACGCGGAAGGAAAATTTATGCCCGAACGGTTGTGCTCACAACAGGTACATTCATGGAGGGAAAAATCTTTATCGGAGATTATGAGCACCGGTCCGGCCGGCTTGGAGAACCCGCGGCTATTGGATTGGGTACAGCGCTTCGTGGAAAAGGATTTACTGTAGGCCGTTTGAAAACAGGTACTCCTGCCAGAGTGAAAAAATCATCTCTGGATTTCAGCAAAATGACAGAGCAGCCGGGAGATCCGTATATGCAGCCCTTTTCCTTTATGAGTCCGGCTGCTGCACGACCCTCTGTTCCCTGCTGGATTACCTATACCAATGATATCACCCATGACATTATTGCAGAAAATATTAAGCGTTCCCCCCTGTACGGGGGTAAAATTGTAGGTTTGGGACCAAGGTACTGTCCATCCATAGAAGATAAAGTGGTTCGGTTTCCGGACAGAGAAAGGCATCAGATATTTGTAGAACCTGAGGGACTTACTACCGAAGAGATGTACCTGAACGGGATATCTTCTTCCCTGCCTGAAGAGGTTCAGGAAGATTTTATTCATTCAATTCACGGACTTGAACATGCAGAGATTATGAGACCGGGTTATGCGGTGGAGTATGATTATCTGGATCCCACACAGCTCTACCCAAGTCTTGAAACAAAACGGGTCGGCGGATTGTTTATAGCAGGTCAGACAAATGGAACTTCGGGGTATGAAGAGGCAGCAGGGCAGGGTCTTATTGCCGGAATAAATGCAGCCAGAAAACTGCAGAATCTTGAACCGCTCATCCTTTCCCGTGCAGAGGCCTATATTGGTGTACTGATTGATGATCTTGTAACAAAAGGGACGCAGGAACCCTACAGAATGTTTACTTCCCGGGCTGAATACCGGTTGAATCTGAGACATGATACTGCAGATCAGCGGCTTACAGAAAAGGGGTTTGCAATTGGTCTGTGCTCAGCAGAACGTATTGAGAGATTACGTGAAAAACAGCAGCAGGCTGATGAAATCCTTGAGCTGCTGCGGCAGCATGCAGAAGAGGGTAAAAATTGGCTTCATCATCTGAAAAGACCTGAAATTACCATTGAGCATGCAGCGGCCGTTATTCCTGAACTGGGAAGATTTTCAGAACCGGTTATGCGTAAGGTGGAACTTGATATTAAGTATGCAGGATATATAGACAGGCAGCAGAGACAGGTTAATCGTTTCAGCAGGATGGAGCGCATCAAAATTTCCCGCGATTTCGATTTCTCAAGTATTGAAGGATTGTCGAATGAGGCAAAGGAAAAATTCACTAAAATCAGGCCGCTCTCAGTTGGTCAGGCATCCAGGATTTCAGGAGTGAGAAACTCAGATGTTGCCGTCCTTATGGTCATTCTCGGGAGAGGAAAAGCATGATAAAATCTCAGGAACCTGTATTGGAAAAAGGGCTTATACAGCTGGGGATAGATTTTAACGACGCACAAATAGGTGCGCTTTCAGCATATGTTGATGAAATACTCTTTTGGAATGGAAAATATAAACTGGTTGCTGTCAGCAACAGAGAGGAGATACTGACACGCCATATTCTGGACTCGCTTGCTCCGCTGCCCATTCTGCTTGATGCAATAGAAACCTTTGATCGGCCGGTAAAGATAGCTGATGCGGGTTCTGGAAATGGAATGCCCGGAATCCCTCTCTCGATTTTTTTACCGGATTATACAATTACGCTGATTGAACGTTCAGGTCGAAGAGCCGGTTTTTTAAGGAATGCCCTAGTACAATGTGAGGCAGACCGCATACGCAATACAGATGTTCATCTGGATATTATTAATCAGGATATACATGATGTAGTTGGTGCGTTTGATATAATAGTGTTCAGAGCTTTTCGTGCATTACCCGATGTGTTACGGGATCTCAGCCGGATAACTCCTGCCGATGGTATGCTTTTTGCGTACAAAAGCCGTCTGGATTCTATTGAGCAGGAATTGGCTGCGATTCCGGATGTGCAGCTGGCAGAGTGGAAACAGGATATAGTACCGTATACTGTCCCCGCCCTGGAATTAGAGCGGCGTATTCTTATATTGAAAAAACTTATGAAGTGAGCATTAAGCTTTTAATCTGAAAAACTCAGAGTTTACACTGAGTCCTGATAAGTCCGACAAGCCCTTAAAATCGCTTTTTGTAGATGTGGCAATAGGGAGTACTTCCTTTTACCTCGTAATAATGCTGATGATATGGCTCTGCCGGCCAGAATATCCCGGATGGAACCAGTTTTGCTGCAACGGCAATACCCTTGTTTTCAAGTATTGAAATCAGCTTTTCTGCTGTCTCTTTCTCATGTTTATTGTTATAAAAGAGTACTGAAAGGTATTGGTTCCCGATATCCGGTCCCTGACCGTTTTTCTGTGAAGGATCATGAGTTTCAAAGTAGAGTTTGGCAAGCTCTTCAAATGATGTATGTTCAGGATCATACATCACCTCAACAGCTTCAACATGACCGGTTGTACCAGTACAGACCTGAGCATAAGTCGGGAATTCAGTTTCACCCCCGGCATAACCCGCTGTAGTAAGGATTACCCCGTCGAATTTGTCAAAATGGTACTGTGTACCCCAGAAACATCCTGATGCAAAAATAGCCCTTTGAGTCCTGATATAGCGAATAGAGCGTGAATTAACACAGTGACGGGTGTTTTTCGGTGTATATTTTTCACCTGCAAAAATATGACCTAAATGACCTCCGCACGCGGTACAGGTTATTTCAGTTCTTCTTCCGTCTGCATCAGGGCTCTCTGATACCGCTCCGGGAATTTTATCATCAAAACTTGGCCATCCGCATTGAGAAGAGAATTTGCTCTCTGATCGATAGAGCGGGGCTCCGCATTTCCTGCAGATGTAGACGCCCTCATCAAAATGATTCCAATATTCTCCGGTAAAGGGAGCTTCGGTACCTTTATGCTCAATTATTTCTATTTCTTTACGATTCAGTGGCTGTAAGTAAATATTTTTCATACCCTGCCTCCAACTTGAATATACATAATTTTAACGGAATGGGCAAAATAAACCCGGCTTTTTTTAGCCGGGTTTATCAATGTATGAATTAATTAAAACTATGAAATGAAAGAATCAGCGGAAAAGCGGACCAAGCGTGCTGCAGGCACGATAATCTGATCCTTCCATATCCATACCGAATGCATTCCACATACTTGGTCTGAAAATCCTGCTTGTATCAACATTGTGCATGTTTACAGGAATCCTCAGCATGGAGCAGAGAGTGATCAGATCTGCTCCGATATGCCCATAGCTGACTGCACCATGATTTGCTCCCCAATTTGCCATTACCGAGTAGACATCTTTGAATCTTTCATTTCCTGCTGCTGTTATTGGTGCAAACCAGGTTGTAGGCCAGGTGGGGTTGGTACGTTTGTCAAGTTTTTCATGTACTTCTGCAGGTACTTCAACGGTATATCCCTCTGCAATCTGCATAACAGGGCCAAGTCCTTTGATAATATTCACTCTTGACATGGTTACCGGCATTCCGCCTCTGCTCAGGAAATCAGTGGAAAAGCCTCCGCCCCGGAAATAACCTCCATCGGCTACACAGAACTCTGCTGCATTCAGACAGGCTGCGGCATCATCGGGCGTTATATCCCAGAAGGGTTTCAGCACAGGATTGTTATTCTTGTCTCTCATCTCTCCAGTAGCATCAAGACAAGTAGATCCTGAGTTGATAAGATGAATGAATCCTCCGGCAGCAGCCCCTTCAGGTTTCCAGCCGGTTACCTTTTCGATAGCTTCAGGACTCCAGAAAGTTCTTACATCTGAAAAAATTTGTGCGGAATTGGTAAGCAGATGTCCGAAAAGCATGGAAACTGCATTAAGTGAGTCATTTTCAGTAGCGAAAATAAAAGGTTCACGGATACCATTCCAGTCAAAAGATGAGTTAAGCATTGTCTCCATGAAATCACCGTTTGCCCAGTGATCAGTCCATGATCTCTGTCCCTGAAAACCACCGGCAATTGCATTTCTTCCCAAAGCTTCCTCACCATAACCCAGCTCGGCAAGGCGTGGATTCCCGATCATCAGATCCCGCCCAATTATGGTCATTTTAACGCTGTATTCCCAATCTTTCTCTCTTTGTGCAGCTGACCTCTGCCATTCGGGCGGATTGATAAGGTCTTCCTGTTCTTTACAGTTTACTGAGACCCATTCCATAGCAGCTTTGAACTCATCCTCATCATATATGTTCTCTTCAACCCTGCGTGCAATCTCAGACATATCAACAACTTCAGTCCGCATGCCGAGGTATTCCTGAAAAAAGTCCTGATCCACAATGGAACCGGCTATGCCCATTGATGTTCCGCCGATAGACAGGTAGCTTTTTCCTCTCATATGGGCTGCGGCTAACCCAGCACGTGCAAAACCGAGAACTTTCTGTTTCACGTCTTGGGTAACGGTTGAATCACCAGCTTCCTGAACATCCCGCCCGTAGATGCCGAATGCCGGCAGCCCCTTCTGATTATGCCCTGCAAGTACAGCTGCAAGGTATACTGCCCCTGGCCGCTCGGTTCCGTTAAATCCCCAGACGGCCTTGATGGTCATTGGATCCATATCCATCGTCTCAGACCC
>JADHUD010000142.1 GCA_016784705.1 Spirochaetia bacterium
TATTATTTAATTGTGCTACAGGAATTTTCTCGCTCTCCTATCTCACAGAAAACATAGATTTCATTTCATCAAATTTACCTATCAGAATTAGTGAACAGGATAAAGATCCCGGGAAATATGCTCAGGCAGAACAAATAACCTGGGAAATTCTCAGTCTCATCAAAAAACCATTAATCTTTGCCGTGCAGAAACAAAAGCGTTTTCTTGCTGCTAAACTTCTTTCTGAATTGATACTTACTTCACAGGCTGACAAATTGTATGTCAAGCTTCTTAAAGCAAATCCAAATTATGAAAATTTATGCAAGGGAAGCAGGATAATGCAGAAGGGATTATATACTCTTTTAGAAAATACCTACGGATTGAGAATCAAAAATGGAAAATGGGAACCTTTGTCAATTGAAGACCTAATGCCTGGTTTTTCTGCAGGATAATTCTAACAGCGTGAGCTGCCTTTTTTACGAGATTAATATTCTATTTATTTACTCTTTTTAAATATTACGTTATCAGCTGAAACTACTAACGGGAAAATACTATAAAAAAGCTGCATTGTTTATAGTATTACTAGTAACAATCAGCTTTTTTCGAGTCTTATATAGATTTGAAATAATTAAAAAATTTATTTTTTCTTATGTCTATTCTTTCTCAGTTTCTTTTTTCTTTTGTGTGTTGCAATTTTATGTCTTTTTCTTTTCTTTCCACAAGGCACTATAGAGCTCCTTACATTTTTCAAATTCTGCATTATTATGCCGATTAACAGGATATAGGTCAAGAGAAACAAACCAACTTTATTGTAATTTATCTTGTGTAGTTCTATACTTTCGGTTGAAGTTTTTCTACTTTAAAGCCGTTTGGAGAGTTAATGAAAGTACTGATTTTCGGTCTTGGTAATCATGGCGGCGGAGCCGGCGCTGCTGATTATTTCAGTAAAAAAGGTTTCGAGGTCATGGTAACAGACCTCAATTCTAAAGATAGTCTAGAGAAATCTCTCGCCCAACTCTCTACTCTGCCAATAACTTATCATTTAAACTATCATGATCCTGAAGATATAAAATGGGCGGATTTGATTATTAAGAATCCAGCCGTTTCCCCTGATAACAATTTATTAGTAAATCATAAAAATATCCAAAGTGATCTCTCTTATACATTACCTTTATTTGATATACCCATAATAGCAGTTACCGGAACTAAAGGAAAATCAACGGCCGTATCTTCTCTAGCATCAGCTTTAGAGTTCTTCGGCATGAAGACTTATGTTATGGGAAATATCGGAATATCTCCCTTTCAAGTCTTAATGCAAATATCAGGATTAAAGAAAAAAGATAGAAAAAATGCAATTATCATACTTGAACTATCATCCTGGCAGCTTAGGGATCTTAAAAGATATTCACCAGAATGCTCAAAATACTTCTCTATGGCATTACTTACCTCTCTGTTCCAGGATCATCTAGATACGTACCATAGTTACAAAGATTATGTATCTGACAAGATGATAATTTTTTCATTTCTCAAGAAAGATGGAATTAAAGTTATTCCAGAGAATAGTAAACACGAATTGGAGATCAGAAAAATAGCGTTAGAGAAACATTCGATTTTCACAAATAACATTATTTCCGATGAGTCAGGTAATCTGTATGATACAGGAAATATTCAGAATGACCTGATCCCTGCAGCAGCAGTCTGTATACAACGAGGATATTCTTTTCGTGATGTAGAAATCATATGTAAAAAATATTACGGTCTTCCACATCGTCGGGAATTAATAAGGGTTATTAACGGGATCACCTATATAAATGATTCAGCAGCTACAGTCCCTGAATCTATTTTGTATTGTATTGATAACTATAAAGGGAAAATTCATCTTATCAGCGGTGGAACCGATAAAAAACTTGAAACCGGAACATTTTTATCAGCATATAAGAGAGTTTCTTCCCTACATCTTTTAGGCGGTACTTTAACCGAAAGACTTATTCCATCATTATCTAATTCCAGAATAGAGTTTACCGGTCCATACATGACTATGGAAAATGCTTTAAGAGCAGCAAGAGAGTGTGCTGAAAAGGATTTAGGGAACGGAACAGCATCTTATGTGATTTTATCTCCAGGAGCAGCCTCCTTCGATCTGTTTCTGAATGAATTTGAAAGAGGCAATATTTTTAAAGAATTAGTACTAAAGCTATAATGATCTTGCTCGTTTTATTCGTTTTTTTTCAATAACTGAATAGATGAAATACGGAATTCTTTGTACGGGTATATCCCAAGTACCGGAGCGTCTTATACTATCCCCGCCAAAGGAACTTTTAAAAGTGGATAAACCCTTGAGATGATGATTTCTGCTGTCTGGCGGCGGGATTCCAAACAAATCATATATGCTGCAGCCTGTTTCCTTTGCATCTTGTATTGCTTCCCACTGCAAAAGATAAGAGGGGCTGCAATCAATTCCTGTATTCCTGAGAGAACTTCCTAAAAGGAATACTGAACGATTTTTCGACTGGATAGTGACAATGCCGGCTATTATTTCGTTATTCAGTATAGCAAGATAAAGCTTCGCCGATACAGCCGATTCAGTCAATACAGCAGACTGCTCTTCAGTAGAACCTAGTATCAATAATTCTCTTATATAATCAGCAGATCTTGGTTGGAAACCATCTCTTTCCGCTGTAATAATGTACGTCTCATACCATTTATTAAATAAATTCATTTCTTCAGATATTTTAATTTTTTTAATAGTTAATTCACGACATTTTTGTATATTCCGTTTAGCACGCTTTCTAAAAGATTGATAAATCTCATCAATTGGGCGCGTTAAATCGATAACTACTGTATATTCAGGCTGTATACTATAGGAGAGGTGACTTAATTGATAAGGTGGTGGTGGTGGTGTATCAGGTTTTTCCCATTCAGTAACAGAATGGTTCCAGGGCAAATCAAACCGTACGGCAAATACCGATTCCTTAATATAAGACACAACATATCCGGCAATGGTATACAGTAATTTACTGCTTAGAATTCCATTTACTGATGTTGGAGCAAAGGGTATATATGCAAGTGAAAAAGAGCCGGGAAATTTCTTTACTAAAACCAGCATTGTTTGTTCTGATATAGCATCAGTATCTTCACCAGCTTCAGGAATTACTGTAAAGCCATAAGAGACCCATCTATTTAAACCTTTGACTTTTGCCCAGAATTCAGACTGAAAAGGATTATCTGCTGAATTTATCTCTTTAAGCGCTATCGGATTAACCAACATCTCCATCAACAACTTTACTGGTACGTAAATTCCTACCCTCAATCGAGAGTAGTGATTCTCCTGCATAGACTTCATGGTTTTTAACAACCAATGGCAATGAGAAAAATTTATCAATCTTAACCCTCTGCTTAGCTTCCTCCGGCGGCAGAAGATTTCCTATCGAAATTTTCTGCCCTGGTTTAGCCCAATCAGCAAAAAGAACTTCTACCTGCTCAGTTTTTATACCATTATTTTCACTCTCAGTACTGGCAGCCAGGAGCATTCCTTGACTCTTGATACCTCTAAGATTTGCAGGTTTCAAATTATATACCAGAATTATTGTTCTTCCGAGCAGCTCTTCCTCTGTATAATATGGAACAAGTCCGGAGACAATCTGGCGGGGTTCTTCATCACCAGCATCAAGGGTCTCTATATAGAGCTTGTCAGCTTCAGGATGCCGCGTAATTTCAATTATCTTAGCGGCTCTAAGATCAATAAATTCATTAAACTGTTCATCGATTATTTCTTCACGCAGCATATTCTCTTCTCCCTCACCCTCACCCTCACCCTCACTTTCAGCAATTTCTTTTAAACGTCTTTCGTCTTGTGAACCCGAAAATTTTTCCCGCAACCTGTTCACTAAATCATCTTCAAGTTTTTGAAATAATATTTCTGTTTTTTGAACATCTTTCAGTCCCGAAAATTGACCCAGCTGATTCCAGGAAATATCAGAAATTCCAAAAAAAGCAAGAATTCGATCTGAAGTGTCAGGTAAATAGGGTTCAATCATTATACCCAAGTCTCTGATTAAGTATGCAAGACTTTTAATCAGTGAACTCGCTTCAGACGGAGTCTCATTTCTTGTTTTCCAGGGTTCACCTGCCTGAAAGTATTTATTTCCATAAGAAGACAATGCAAAAATTTTCTTCAGACCGTCACGAAGTTCAGCTTTTTCAAGGTGCTGAGTAATCTCTTCTTCCCTGTTCTTTACTTCCAGCAGAAAATCAGCGGGTATAGCTCCTTCGGGAACATGAGAATCATAAAAACGGTGAATAAATGATAGTGTTCTGTTAACAAGATTTGCAAGATTCCCTATCAGCTCTCCATTCACTTTTTCCTGAAAATCTGACCAGGTAAATTGTGCATCCGATTTTTCAGGGCGATTATAATAGATATAAAAACGCCAGACATCGGCCGGAATTCCTGTTTCCATAGCATCTGTTCCGAATACACCTATACCTTTACTTTTAGAGAACTTCCCTTTTTCGTAATTCAAATATTCAGTTGAGGACATATGATGCAGTAACGTCCAATTTTCTCCGGTTGCTAGAAGAGAACCAGGAAAGATAACCGTATGAAAAGGAATGTTGTCTTTTCCTATAAATTGAAAAAGCTCAACTTCATCTGGATTTTTCCACCAGGATTCCCACTCATCTGTATGATTTGCTGAAATAGAGATATATCCTATCGGTGCATCAAACCAGACATAAAACACTTTATCTTCATATCCCTCTTTTGGAACAGGAATACCCCATTTCAAATCACGGGTTATACAGCGCTCTTTTAGCCCGTCACGAATCCAGCTTTTTGTCATCTGGATAGCGTTCTTTGCCCAAAATCCATTGACAGAAGCTTTTTCCATCCACTCTTCAAGTAATGGAAGAATACCCGGCAGATCAAGATAAAGGTGTTTTGTTGCTTTCAGCTCAGGTTTCTTGCCGCAAACCCCGCAACTTGGGTCTAACAGCTCTGTTGGGTCCAAAAGCTTTCCGCAATGCTCGCACTGATCCCCACGTGCTTCTTCATAACCGCAATGGGGGCATATACCATGTACAAATCTGTCTGCAAGAAACCGGTTACAGCTTGCACAGAAAAGCTGGTCTATGACTGCACTTCTAATCAGCCCTGCAGCATCAACTTTATTGAAAATATTCTGGACAATTTCGGTTTGCTTAGGTGTTGAAGTTCTGCCGAATCGATCGAACGCTATATTAAACCATGAATATATCTCTGTATGAATACTATTGTACCGGTCACAGAGTTCCTTGGGAGTAACACCTTCCTGTAATGCACGTGTTTCCGTAGCTGTACCATATTCGTCAGTTCCGCAGACATAGAGTGTTTCATATCCGCGAATTCTGCAGAATCGTGCAAAAACATCAGCAGAAAGCACTTGAATCAGGTTTCCAAGATGTGGAATATTATTTACATAAGGTAATGCTGATGTGATAAGTTTTCTTTTTATTTTCATATCCATCAATATATCGATATCTATCTCCATTTTCAATCCATTTATACAATAGATTACAAGAGAATGCGCAGTATACCTTGACTCGCGAGTATTATGAGATTAACTTAAAGACTGAATGCTATAATTGAGGAGGAGTTATGCTTGAACGTAACACCAATCCAACCCCGAAGCAGTTTACTTTACAACCCAAAATTATCATAATTATTTTAGTAGCAATAGTTGTGGTTATTCTTGGGCTGAGCAGCTTCTTCGTTGTTGACCAGACAGAAAAAAGTGTTGTTTTGCGATTTGGACAATATAATCGTATTGTCGGTGCAGGATTGCAATGGAAACTACCTTTTGGAATTGAAAGAAATTATAATGTACCGACAGAAGTTGTGCAGACTATGAATTTTGGTTTTCGTACTGAACAATCGGGAGTTACTACGGTCTTTGTAAAAAATGATTATCCTGAAGAATCGATTATGCTGACGGGTGACTTGAACATTATTGATGTTGAGTGGACAATTCAGTACAGAATAAATGATCCCTACGCCTGGCTGTTTAATGTGCAGGACCGTGTAAAAACGATTCGTGACATTAGCCAGTCTATTATTAACCAATCCGTTGGTGATCTTGCTATTCTGGCTGTTATGGGTCCGGAACGAACAAATATTGAAGTTGATGCACAGCAAAGAATGCAGGCAGTATACGACCGGTATGGTTTGGGCATAAGGGTTGTTACCATAAAACTTAAAAACATTATTCCGCCTGTTGGAGATGTTCGGGATGCCTTTGAAGATGTAAACAAATCAGTCCAGGATATGAACAGACTGATTAACGAGGGTAAACAAGCTTATAATAAAGAGATACCTAAAGCACAGGGAGAGGCGCTTCAGCTGATTCAAATTGCCGAAGGTTACTCAGCTGAACGAATCAATGAAGCTATTGGTGATGTTGCAAGATTCAACGCTGTACGTGAAGCTTATATTGTTGATCCGGATGTCACTACAACTCGTC
>JADHUD010000143.1 GCA_016784705.1 Spirochaetia bacterium
CCCGGCCTTGGCTTTTCTACGGGAGAAGGGTTTAATTGATGATGATACTTTTCAATCACTGAAAAGTGCAGCTATTACCCCTTCAGCCAGTGTTAATTTTTTGGAAAGTACAGAGTCTGAGCACATTGAAAGCATTTCAGAGGATAGGCTTATCAAAGGGAAAACCACCTTTGCAGATCTCTATTCATGGGATGTTACGAAAGAGGAGATTGAGGAAATAATTGGATCTCCTGCTGGTGCCAGAGCAGTAACTATACGGGATTATTGTACAGAATTAGGTTTAGAATTTGGTACAATAAAAACTGAACTGCAGACGTTAATTGATGAAAAATGAGATAATTTGAAGAATTCACCAAAGGAAAGAGCCCGCTGCAAGGGTGAGTGGCAGAATCTTTCAGCGGCCTTTTCTTTGAAACTGAATTACGTCAATTCTTCTATATCGGCAATATCTCTAGCTCTCGCAGTTGCTCTTTTATTTGTAAGAAGATCCTTTCTGCTGATAAAATTGATTGTCAAATTTTGTATATCTTCACAAACTTTATGCTTCCAGGCTTGTTCAAAAACTAATCCGTCTATTGATGTAAGAAGATCTATACGCAGCGGGGGATATCCAAGTTGAATAACCTGATCAGGTGTAGATAGTTCTGAAATCGATATGTCCAGTTCTCCAAAACCGAATTCATTCAGGCATTCTTTCACTGTGCCTGCATTATCCTGAGAACATTCTAATAAAATATCGATATCACCGGTCGATCGGGGGTGTCCATGATAAGCAACAGCATACCCGCCAACGATAAGATATCTTACATTATGTTTGTTTAATAATTCTATAAACTCTAGAAAGTCTTTCGGGATATTCAGCATAAAACTGTTTCCTCATGAATTCAACGGCACTCAGCCTGCTTTCGGGAGATTGGCTTAACCAGTACTCTCTCTCGTTTATCTGCTGTTCAGAGTCGTGCAGATGTGTTTTATTTACTACTTTTGCAATCATAATTATATATTATAACATAATGCACTTATTGCAGCAATTAAAGTTGAGTTAGGATAGGTTAGGATAGGTGTAAACGTTCTAAAAGTAATTTCCAACTAACTTACAGCGCAAGACGCAGAATATTCAGAACATCATCCTTGTTAAGTTTCACAAACCCGCCCTTGGTGATAGTATCACCATTGGTGCATTTATCAGCCATCTCTTCAAGTCTGGATTCATCAATACCTACACCTTCAAGCGTTGTGGCCAGACCTAATGATCGGAGAAAATCCTCAAATTTCTGTATTCCGGCTAAAGCTGTTTTTTCGCGGGACCAAAAATCTTCTTCAACATTCCATACCCGGACAGCCCATTGAGCAAATCTATCAATATCCTGTCTGTAATTGTACTTCATCCACGCGGGAAAGATCACGGCAAGTCCTGCCCCATGGGCAATATCATAGATTCCGCTTAATTCATGTTCAATATCATGTGATGCCCAATCATTCTCACGATCCACACCAAACAAATTATTATGAGCAAGAGTTCCTGACCACATAATCTCTGCCCAGGAGTTATAATCTTCCTGATTAATCAGCACACTCTGAGCATAATCTACTATATTCTTCATCGTACCTTCCAGCAGTCTGTCAGAAAGTCCGACAGGTTTGGAGTTGGTAAAATATCTTTCCAGTACATGAGCCATCATATCCGCTATTCCACAGGCTATCTGGAATTTCGGAAGAGTAAATGCCAACTCAGGATTTAAAATAGAAAAAACCGGATACAGAAGACTGGAGCCATAAGGTCTTTTCAGCATCCCCTCTTCGTTGGTTATAACACTTCCATCGCTTGATTCGCTGCCTGCTGCTGGTAATGTCAGAATGACAGCTACCGGGAGAGCTGTCTCTGCTGCGGCCTTCCCGGAATAGAAATCCCACACATCCCCTTCGTAAGGAACACCCACAGAAATTGCTTTTGCAGAATCAATGACACTTCCTCCGCCAACAGCCAGAATCAAATCAATACGCTTCTCCCGACACAGTTCAACTGCTTCCCGCACAAGACTTACCCGTGGATTCGGCTTCACTCCGCCAAGCTCCGTAACCTCAATTCCAGCCTCTTTCAGCGATGTGATTACTGTTTTATATAATCCTGTTTTTTTGATGCTTCCTCCGCCATAATGCAGAAGCACTCTGCAGCCATAGGCCAAGGCCTCTTTTCCAACTGATTTCTCTTTTCCCTTTCCAAAGATTATTTTTGTTGGATTTCTAAAAACAAAATCATCCATAATTTCCTCCTGTTTTTGGCTTTTTAGCTGAGTTAAATTTCAAAATTCAAGGGATTTGAAAGAAACTTAGCCAATATATGATTTCAGTACATTTTCCACATCAGCAAGCCACTTTTTACGCTGTTCTGCACTGCTGGTCAATATAATATTGAAATGCCTCCGGGTAAACTGTACAACCCCGCAAAAACCAAAGATACAGTTTTTCCACAAGGTCTCAAGCGGATCCATAAAATAGGAAATTTCACGTTCAGTATCTGTATCACCTGTTGTGAAAACTACACCAAATTTCCCTTTCAGCAGCCCGATAACCTCACCTACTTCTCCGGGTTTTCCTTCACATATATAGGCAGTACCAGGTCTGATAACCCGGTCAATCCATCCTTTAAGAATTGCCGGCGGCTGCCCCCACCAATTGGGGTGAATTATAACAACACCATCTGCAGCGGTTAATTCCTCACAGTGTTTGGCAATAAGCGGATCCAGTATAGCATCCTTAGCAATTTCATCCTGTTCCAGCAGAGGTGGAAATTTTTCCCGGTATAGATCATGGAAAACGACATCGTGTCCATTTTCCGTCAGATACGAGACTGTTTTTTCTGCAATCGCATAATTAAAACTTGACATTGAGGGAGTTGCTGTAATAACTAATACCCGCATTGAAAATATCCTTTATTTCTTGTTCAATAAATATTATTGGTAAAAAGATACTCTTTGCTGATAGAAAATGCAAGAATTATGAAAGGTAATCGCTAATCCCGCACGCTAATCCCTGATTAATTTTGAAACCACTAACAATCCAGCAAGGCAAAAGATTGAAATTATGCCAAACATGGTATTAATCCCAAAATAGTCGGCAAGTATACCGCCAAGCCATGGGCCGATAAAAATTCCCAGCGAATAGAGCGACTGATGAAAACCAAGCGCTGTTGAACGCTGGCTGATATCTACTTTCATAATACTTAATCCAATAAAAGTCGACTGAAGAACCCCATACCCTAAGCCGCTGATTATACCTATCATAAAGAGCCAGAAGACCGTTGGAGCTATCACAGCCAGTGCATTTCCTAAAGAAAAAATGAGAGCTGCTGAGAAAACTCTCTTTTTTATGGAGATCTCTCTGCTAAGACGTGAATTAATATAATTACTCAGTGTGAAAGCTGCTAAATGAAGACTCGTTATCAATCCTATTTGAACATCCCCAGCACCTAACATCTCCGCTTTAACCGGTAAAAAGCTCAATGTAATAGCCCAGAGTCCCATCATACCTATCCCGTTACCAATTGTTGCAATGATTATTTCCTGCTTTTTGAAAAGGTTTGATAATTCGGTTAATGAGAATTTCATTGGTTTAGTTTTTTCTATCTTTATGGTCAGCAATAGCAGTATTGCAGCTATCGAAGCAATAGCAGCTGCAAAAAAAACTGTTTTTTCTCCTCCCCACCCCCACTCATTCAGAAATCCTGTCATAAATGTTGAAATCGCTTTCCCTGCTCCATTTGCTATAGTTATCAATGCGGTAGCTGAAACAACTTTTTTTATTGAAAACAACCGGGTAAAGACCGATACTATCAGCACCCAAATTACAGCTCCAAACCCAGTCAGTGCCCGGCCGATCATGAGAATACCTAATGAATCCCCATATCCCAGAATTAACGATCCCGCTCCCATGAAAAGAAATCCGAAAATAATAAATATTTTACTGTTCCCCGAAATATCTGATACAAGTCCTAAAGGAATTCGAAAAACTAATTGAACAAGCCCAAACATCGAGAGAATCAAACCAACGGTAGTCAGGTTCCCCATTTTAGCAGTAAGAAGTGTCGGCAAAGTTGGCAAATATACAAAAAGAGAGAACCAGAGCAGAACCGAAACTATAAATATACGTATAATCTGTGTTTTTTTTGAAGATTCAGTGTTTGCCTTTATGGTTTCCTTTCCTCCGCTTACTTATAACAGTTGGCCCTCATTATATTGGCTCATGTATTTTATTAAAAGTGATAAATTACTCAGTTGTTGCTGATCTGTGAATCTTTTATTTTTATCAATATACGTAAAGATCTATACCGGCATATGTCCAATTGGTATATATTTATCTATATATGATGTATATATCAATTTACTGCACACTTATTTACTTTTTAATCAATTATACCTATATTTTCAATACATTACTCAATATTTATGATACTATAGTATGAATTGCAGATTTTTCAAAAAAAATAGAAAGAATTACGGGGGACGTACATGGAACGAATCAGGAATCTTGACCCGACAAAAATGAAAGATTGGGAAGTTGCCCAGGCGTGTGAAGCTGACATGAAAACCATTACCCAGATTGCTGAGGAGCTTGGTATAGAACCAAAAGAAATTTTTCCTTATGGACATTATACGGGGAAAATTGATTATATGAAGGTTCTTGAAAGACTTAAAAATGTGCCAAACGGAAAATATATTGAAGTTACTGCCATTACACCAACCCCGCTGGGCGAAGGAAAATCAACCACAACCATGGGTCTTGTTCAGGGTCTCGGGTACCTTGGAGAAAAAGTTACCGGTGCCATCAGGCAGCCCTCCGGTGGTCCCACATTTAATATCAAAGGGTCTGCAGCCGGCGGCGGCCTGGCACAGTGTATTCCCTTAACAGATTTCAGCTTGGGGCTCACCGGTGATATTGATGCTATAACCAATGCGCACAACCTTGCTATGGTAGCACTTACCAGCAGAATTCAACATGAGTTCAATTACTCGGACTCCTTCCTGGCAAAAAAAAATCTTACCAGACTGGATATTGATCCTAATAATATAGCTATCGGCTGGGCAATTGATTTCAGTGCTCAAGCTTTAAGAGATATAATAATTGGTATCGGCGGCAAGATGGATGGATTTATGATGAAAAGCGGATTTCAGATTACCGTTTCATCAGAAATTATGGCTATTCTTGCCGTAGCCGCAGATCTGGCGGATATGCGAAACAGAATTGACAAAATGATAGTTGCCTATAGTAAAAAGAAAAAGCCGATAACTGCCGGCGACTTGGAAGTAGCTGGTGCAATGACTGCAATTATGGCAAAAGCAATAAACCCGAATCTTGTCCAGACACTCGAAGGTCAGCCGGTGCTTGTTCACGCCGGACCATTTGCGAATATTGCAATAGGGCAATCCTCAATAATTGCAGATAAAGTTGGTTTAAAACTTGCTGATTATCATGTTACGGAGAGCGGCTTTGGAGCTGATATTGGTTTTGAAAAATTCTGGAACTTAAAATGCCGGTATAGCGGCCTTATTCCCGATTGTTCAGTTATTGTAGCTACAGTTCGCGCCCTTAAAATGCATGGCGGCGGCCCTACCGTAACACCGGGGAAAAAGCTTGATCCAGTATACACTAGCTCTCATCCGGAATTAGTCGAGAAGGGTCTTGACAACCTGATGGCGCATATAGAAACGGTTAAGAAGAGCGGTGTTCCGCCAGTTGTATGTATTAACCATTTTTATACCGATTCTGATGAAGAGGTTGCCGTAATTAGAAAAGCAGTAGAAGCCACAGGTACTCGTGTTGCGGTAAGTAAACACTGGGAGTTCGGCGGGGCAGGAGCTGTCGAGCTGGCTGAGGCTGTTCGTGATGCCTGTCGTGAAGAGAAGGTTTTCAAGTTTCTGTATGACAACGAGACACCAATCCGGGAGCGTATAGAGAGAATTGCCACAGAAATTTATGGAGCGGACGGAGTCTCCTATTCGCCGGAAGCAGAAGAAAAAATGCAGCGTCTGGAAAGCAATCCGGAATCCATGGAAATGGGAACTTGTATGGTTAAGACGCAGCTCAGCCTTTCTCATGATCCAACGATAAAAGGAAGACCAAAAGGGTGGACTCTTCCGATTAGTGATATTCTTGAGTACAGGGGTGCAGGATTTCTTGTTCCCGTAGCAGGAGATATTAAACTCATGCCGGGTACTGCTTCAAATCCTGCTTTCAGGAATATTGATGTTGATGTAGAGACCGGAAAAGTTACCGGCCTGTTTTAAGACAACTTGAAATTACATCGGATCTTAAAGTGGAATATTCCCGTGTTTTTTATAGGGTAAAGAGTCCTGTTTATTAACTAAGGTTTCAAAACTTCGAATTACAATCTTTCGCGTCTCCGCAGGATCGATTACTGCATCAATATAGCCTTTCTCTGCAGCTCTATACGGAT
>JADHUD010000144.1 GCA_016784705.1 Spirochaetia bacterium
GCTAATTCAGCAGCACGGCTGGCAAGCTTTTCAATTGGTTTGTATACCGTCATTAACTGTAATCCCTCAATTACCCTCTGACAGGAGAGCAGGTCTGCATCCTGTCCAACTACTGCAATACTACCGGCAAGACGACGTTCAGCAAGCAGTCTAATAGCCGCATTTGCAATCTGATCGTTCCCTGCTGAAATAGCATCAATATCAGTTGTTCGATTCAGCACCTCAAGAATCTTTTCTGTGGCTTCGTCCGAACTCCACTCCTGAAGCCAGATCTCATCAACAACTTTTATCTCTCCGCTTTGTATAAACGGATCTATAATCTCATGCAGACCGGTATTTACCTCAAAACTGTTATTATCTTTTACCGAACCATTTACAATAAGGTAATTTCCCTGCGGCACTTCAGCAGTAAGTGCTCTTCCAAACAATCGTCCTACTTCCTGATTATCAAAAGAGATAAAAGCAGTAATAGGTACTCCCTGAATAAGTCGGTCATAGGCTATCACCGGTATTTTCTCATCATTTGCCTCCTTAACAACACCTGCCAGCAAATCCGTATCGTGAGCCAGGACTACCAGTATATCAATATCATTTTTCATCAAATACTCAATCTGATCTATCTGAGCCTGTGTTCCGCCGGCAGATAATTGCATAATAACTTCTGCTCCAAGTTTATGCGCTGTTTCAGAGAAAATTTTTATGTCTTTATTCCACCGTTCAATAATAAAAGTATCAGTTGCAATGGAAAAACCTATTTTAATCGGGTTATCACTGTTTCGCTCCTCTTCAGGCAAAGAAGTACGCTTTTCAGAAGCTCCGCATCCTGCAAAAACCAGCACAACTGTTACAAAACAGAACATCATAAAAGCCTGCCGTTTAAGTAGAGAAAATTTGGGTTTCTTATCTGGTTTGTTCATCGCAACTCCTCTTCCCGCATATAGAGTGTCGGGGAAATTCCCTTATATTTCTTAAATATCTTGCTAAAGTAATTAGGATCCTGATACCCCACTGCTCCGGCAACATCTTTAATTGTAGTATCCTGATTTTTTAACAGCTCTTGAGCATGTGCAAGACGTACTCCCGTTAAATAATCTACAAAATTAGTCTGGAGATGTTCAGAAAACAATCTGCTGAGATAGGCCGGTGAAACATTACATATTTCCGCCATTGAAGTAAGCTGTACAGACTCTGCATATTCGGTATGAATGTAAGCAAGAGCTTTCCTGAGAGGCAGCGGTCTGTTCTCTCTCCTGATTTCACTGTTTAAATCCATGAGAATCCTCATACTTCTGACAGCCCACAAATGGAACTGCTCCCGATTTGTGAAAGTAAGAATATCTCTTACCGGATCAAATGGAATTTTCAGTGTAACTCCTTTACCAATAGACTGCAGTAAATCATCAATTAAAAGTGTAAAAAGCTGTATCATCTTCCCGCCAGCTACAGAAAAAGAACACGTATGAAAAATAAACTCTTCAAAATCAGCAAATTGACCTGCAATTGAAAAAGAAAACATTTCCCGAGATTCCATTCCTGCAGCCATCTTCCTCAGTTCATTCATCATGTTTTGTTCCTGATCCATTCTGGCCGTAAGATCATCTCCTGAAGTAAATGGCTGCATCGCTTCATTGCAGGAAATATGCAGCTCAGTATAATTTCTGAAAGTACCGATTCCAAGTGTGTACTTTGCATCTTTGGGTACTGTCGATTCCAATATATGAGAACAAATACTTTTTAGACGGCAACTGTTGTCATCTTCTAAAATAAAAACCAGCAGCTTTCCCAGATAGTCTGATGACAGACACAGATATTTATACTTAATCCTGGTAATAAAATTTTTGTATGCTTCCTGAACAATCTGCTGATCCCTTTCTTCGGACTTTTCTTCGGAATAAATCTGGAGCAGCAATACAGCCCCTCTGTCAGAAGGAAATTTAAAAAGAACCTTATACCGTGCCCATTCATCATTCTGCAAAGTTTTCCAGGTTATCCGTGATAAAAAATTCTTCTCTTCCCAGGCTGTTGTCTGAAAACTCTTTTTCAGTTCTGTTACATGAGATGAGATTTTATCTTTTTTCTGGTTTAAAAAATCCTTTGCCTTTTCCAGAGTTTCCTGGAATTTCCCCCGGGAAATCGGTTTAACCAAATATTCAAAAACACCAAGCGGCACTGCCCGTTTGGCAACATCAAATCGCTCGTAAGCTGTTGAAATAATATAAAGAATTTCAGGATACTGCCCCTGGAGTTCTTTAATTGTCTCTAATCCATCAATTCCCGGCATACCAATATCCATAAATATGATATCAGGATGAACTTTCTGCACCATTTCTATTGCTTCATACCCTGATCTCGCTTTTCCGCACAAAGAGAAAAATTCACTATTCTTCTGCAGTAGATAGGAAAAACTATCCAGAACGGGTTCTTCGTCATCAACGATCATAACGTTATACACGGTTCTTCCTCCATATTAATATTTATCAGCACTTCTGTCCCTTGTCCTGGAGCAGATCGAATTTCAATAATCTCCTTATTATCCGGATAAAAAAAGTAGAGCCTTTGTATGATGTTTTCCAAACCCATAACCTTAGAACTGATTTCAGAGGTCCGGAAAGAGTGCTGCATAAGCGATTCAATAATTTCCGGCGGCATTCCCACTCCATTATCCTTTACCGAACATCTCAAATATGTTTTATCCTGCCAGATTCTAACAATAATACTTCCCTTTCTTTCGATCCCTTTAAAAGCATGTATAACTGAATTCTCAACCAGCGGCTGGAGAATCATAGCCGGTACTTGGTAATCATGATCAATAGCATCCTGTATATCCAGATTTAGGTTCAGTGATCGAGGGAAACGGATATTAAGAATATAAAAGTATGACCGCAAGCCCTCTACCTCATGCCGCAAAGGGACAAACAATTTCCTTTCCCTAATATTATGCCGGAAAAAATCAGCAAGATGCTCCATAAATTCAGCAGTTTTATTTGCTTCTTCCACGATGGCAAGCTGTACTCCGGTATTGATAGTATTAAACAAAAAATGAGGATTCATCTGAGCCTGCATAGTATAGAGCTCCATCCGTTTTAACAGCTGCTCCATTTTCAGGTTTCTTAACTTTTCATTCAGATATTCCTGTTCAATGGTTTTCTGCTGCTGAATCTCAGCAATATATTGACTGATATCATTTTTCATTCGATTAAAAGTCTCAACAACTCTGCTGACTTCAGCCACTGCCTCTATATGAATATCCTCTACATTAAAGTTTCCTTTTGAAAGCTCTTCGGCTGTTTTGGAGAGCAGATGCATAGGCTCGGTGATCTTATTCAGGGAATACATCATCCAACTTATTGCCCAGATAAAAGCAAAAATAATAACCAGTAAATTCCAAAACTGCAGTTGTCTAGAGACATTTATAACCCGCTCATAACCAGCCAGCTGTTCCCGAAATCCCTTCAGACTGATTTTATCAATTAGTGACAAAATATACTGATTCATATTCTCCATAGTCTCATACAACTGTGTATATTCACTTATAGCACTTCCCCGCTTCTCCTGAATTGCTATATCAATCATATCAAGATAAGCCTCAAGTAAGTGGTAAACTTCCCGAACAGACAAGTTCACTGAATCATAGATCCGCTGATCATCTGGGATCATACTTCTTAGAGTTTGTTCTTTAATCAGTAGTGATGCCAATGCTTTTGATGATCGGCTTGACAGATAATCAAGAAATGGTGTTCGTATTTCTTCTATCTCATCCTGCAGTTCCTGAAAAAATCGTTCATTTCTGAACTGTGTATCAACAATTTTCTGTATACGCCATGAGATAAATAAGATAAATGACATGGAAACAACGATGATCAGAAGACTTGCTCCTACATTGAGGAAGAGCTGGGACTGCAGAGATTTCTTCATTTTACTCCACCTCCCAGACCTTTCTGAACAGTATCAAGATTTTCTTTTGTTATTATTCCTACTCCAGTATCAACGTAACTTTCTGAATATCCTTCATCACAAAGAGATTTCAATACTTTCACCGCATTATAACCAATTTCAACGGGGAAAACAGCAATCGTCCCGGCAAGTATTCCTTTCCCAACATTATCGAGAATCGGTTCATCTGTCCCAAAACCAATTATCCTGACTGAACCTACAAGATTCAAATCAACAAGTACCTGAATTGCCGCTAACGTATCATTTGTATCAGTAAAGACAATTGTATTAATCTCAGGTTCATTACGTAAAATCTGATATGTGAGATTTTCTGCATCCAGAGGATTTAAATTTGTAACCATAACGGTCAGGAGTTTAATGTTTCTGTCATTCAGAGCAGACCGGATTCCCATCTCTACAAGTTCTTTTTCAGATAATATTCCAGGCGATTTTTCACTGTACACTACTGCCATTTGTATAGGCTGATCATTATTTCTTCCCGAAAGTTCCCCAATTTTTTTACCGAGATCAAAATTATTTGTACCGACAAACGGCCAGGGAGACTTGTCTGAAAGCCCATGCTCGATTAGTACTATCGGTATTCCGGCTCTATTTATTTCATCCAGCTCAAATTGCGCTACCTGTTCAGCAATACTTGGATAGACGATTATTCCATCAAAACCGGCATATTTTGCCATAAAAAAATCTTTTGTATCATTTCCAATTGGATGAAAAGATAGGGCACAATCAAACTCTTCTGCCGCCGCGCGCGCCCCGGCAATCACGTCCTGAAAGAAAAGGTAGGTATTCTGCGGCAGGAACACACCAAAATGGTACGCTGCAATCTCTTCTGAAGCAGTTTGTTCTCTGGATGCTTTTGATAGATTAAAAATGGTAAGTGCCGAAAAAGCCAGCGCTGTAATAAACAGAATTCCAAATATAATCGCAATTATTTTAACAATATTTTTCACATGACCGTCCTCATACAAAAGTAGTACACACAAGCCTGTACGTAACTGCCCAGTCTCCCTTCAGGGTCTATACTCATTCATATTTATGTAATTAACTCAGTATATCACCTGTTTTTTAAAGGGGTAAAGAAAATTTACCTATTTCACTGAATGCTGAGTCACTTCAGAGATCAATTTTCTTGCTTCCCTCTCTGACCTACACCCATTCACTACCAGCATTAATCCGCGTGAATCTAGATTTTTCACCAGAAAAGCCGCCTCGTCCGGTTCACAATAGACATAGAGGCTTTTACCGCCAGCCTGGATCCTGTGCATCAAATCCATCCACTCGCTGGTTCTGCCTCCACCGGCTCCCGGAATCCACTGGATTGCGTTCAAACCAGAAAGATCAAGAAGCTGATCGAGGTGCCGCACCATTCCCGGTCCATCAAGATGAAAAATGGTTCTGGGGAAGAGTTCAATCTGCTTCTTCAGCAGCGGTATCACAAATTCCCCAAACATCTCCGGAGAGATAAGAGTGGAAAAATCCGACTGAAGATCAATGGCTTTTTGTTCTGACCAGACCCCCATCCAGTTGAAATACCCGCCATACTGATTCGCAATACCACTTGTTCCTTCCCAAGCCGTATACCAGGCATCCTGTACTTTCTGTGCTGCAGCCTTCACCCTGTCCGGGGATATGATTAGATCAATACACAATTTTTCAGGATTCCGCAATCCGCTCAAAACTTCAGTGGGTCCATTCAAATCAGGGATTCCCATGAAGCATTCCAGATTATATTTCTGAATTGCTTCAGAACAAGTATGCAGAAGATTTTTCGTTAATTTCCACCAGGTATTTTCCGGGTCAATATTCAATTCCGGACATACATCCCAATCATCAATAATCGGCTTTGACCAGGTTGTCTCTTTATCTATGTAAATATTTGGGGAACCAAGATATTTACATGTTATCGAAACAATACGGCCTGCAACCGGGTAGAGAACGGGAAAAGATTCACCTCCAAACCAGGTTCTGCTTAACTTGTTTATTATTCGCGGGATAACATATACCGGATTCGTCCAATAATCATGTATTGTGGGAGCTTCTTTTTCCGGTAAAGAAAAAACCGGACGTTCCCGGGGTGCGGGTATTTGCAGCAAGGCGCGGTCGGCGGGTTCGTTTTTCCACCACAGCTCAACCCGTTTTTTAGCAGCTTCACTATCTTCTTTAAAATGAATCATCGGCAGGCTCCCTGATACTTTTAACGTATTTTTGGACATAATTGATAAATGAAGTGTATCTATTCAACGACAGTCATACAGCGGTCATACAGTAATTTGAACTCTTCGTACACAACCGGTATCTGCTCATGAAAAGTTTTCCCTTTTTCTCTATACTCTAGCGTAAAGAAATATCTATGAACTTCCTGCCAATGTTTCAGGGACAGATCCCCCTCTCCTTCACGACGGGCATCACTATCCTGAATCTCATCAAATTTCTTTATAACAACCTTTGTCGTTTCTATTATAC
>JADHUD010000145.1 GCA_016784705.1 Spirochaetia bacterium
TCGGGTCTGAAGTCGTGTCCCCACACCGAGAGACAATGCGCTTCATCAACGGCAAAGAATTTCACCTGAAATCCGGAGAGCTTGTCCAGATATCCCTCTATGGCAAGTCTTTCCGGCGAAAGATAGAGCAGTTTGATTTTGCCCTGATTGAGCAATGAGTATATTTTTGAAACCTCTTCACCGGTCAGACTGCTGTTTAAAAAAGCAGCCGGTATTCCACGTGATACAGCTTCATCAACCTGATCCTTCATTAGGGCAATAAGCGGGCTGATAATAACGGTTAAACCGCTCAAAATCATTCCGGGTATCTGATAGCAGAGACTTTTTCCTCCACCGGTGGGCATAGAGGCAAAGACATCCTTTCCATCCAATATTGCAGCTATTATTTCTTCCTGATTCGGGCGGAATGCAGCATAGCCGAATATGTTTTTCAGCAGTGATTTTACGTTTTCCTCTCTTGAAATAGTATGCTCCATTAGCTCAATTAATTTTTTCGCAAGATCATTCCCATTATCTGATATATAAGCTGAGCAGCAGTAAACTCACAATAATGCAGCCCGGCAGCAGGTGCCAGTTCCACTACATCAAACCCGATAATCTCACGCTGATCAACGACAGATTGCAGCATACTCAGAATCTGGTACCAACCTAAACCACCCGGGACTGGAGTGCCGGTAGCCGGCATGATCGAAGGGTCTAAACCGTCAACATCAATAGTCACAAAAACTTTTTCAGGAAAATCGGCGGGCAGGTTTAGTACGGTAACAGCTTCGAGCACAGCTTTCCTGGCCGAGAGCCCCGGAATCTTCCGGACAGCTATAAACTCAGCCTCTTCCCGGCTGATACCTCTAAGACCTACCTGAAAAACAGGGAGCTCCAGCTCATCAACAATTCGGCGCATTACGCAAGCATGACTGAATTTTGATCCTTCATACTCCTTACGGAGATCAGCATGGGCATCAAACTGGATTACCCCGATCTCACCAAAATAGCCGCAGCAGGCTGAAACCGGTGCAAAAGTGATTGAGTGTTCTCCACCAATAACAACAGGTATGGCACCTTTCTGCAAAGAATCGGTAGTTTCTCCGGCCAGCCGGGAGAAAATTTCTGCAGGAGATTCATACTCAACTCTTTCAACAGGTTTTTTTGTAAAAATTCCTGCTGCTGAGGGATTTTCCGTACCATCCCACAATTCAAGCTGAGAAGAGGCGAAGATTATCGCCTCCGGACCTTGTGCTGTGCCTCCGCCATAAGAGACAGTATCTTCATAGGGTACCGGTATAACATGAAAAAGGGAGTTTCCCGGGTCACCGTTTTCTATTTCAGAAGAGAGAAACCAATCCGACTGCTTGTTATCAATCATGACAATCTGCTCCTGAAATCCTCGTATCCGAATTTTTTAACCAGAGTGTACTCACCTGTTACTGGATCATACGTACAGATTGATGGAAGCCGTACCCCGTTAAAGGTAGAGGTCTTCACCATCGTATAATGAGCCATATCGGTGAACACCAGATGGTCGCCAATTGTAATCTGATTATCAAAGCTGTAATCCCCGACAACGTCGCCGGCAAGGCACGACAGGCCCCCCAGGCGGTAGGTATATTTTTTCTCTCCCGGTTTTCCTGCATCCCATATCATGGGCCGGTAGGGCATTTCAAGCACATCCGGCATGTGGCATGTGGCAGAAATGTCCAGAATTGCAATCGGCATCCCATTATGAATTATATCGACAACAGTGGCAAGCAGGATTCCGGTGTTCAAAGCAACAGCTTCACCCGGTTCCAGGTACACATCCACATTATAGGTACTTTTAATGGTGCCGATAAGCTGAACCAATTCATCAATATTATAATCCGGCCGGGTAATATGATGACCCCCGCCCAGATTTATCCACTTCATTCCCGGAATCCATGTACCGAACTTACGTTCCACAGCCTCCCAGGTGCGTACGAGAGCATCAGAATTCTGTTCGCATAGATTATGAAAATGAAATCCGTCAATACCGTCAAGATTATTTCCATCAAACTCAGAAACCGGAATTCCCAGGCGTGAAAAGGGGGATGAGGGATCGTAGAGAGGTACATCAGCTTCCGGCTGCTCGGGATTCAATCTCAATCCGATGCTTACAGACTTGTTCAGCTCAGCCGAAAGTGTATTCAGGGAGGGGCGTAAACGGGCAAGCTGCTCTTGAGAATTAAACACTATATGATCACTGTAGCGCAGAAAATCCTTCAAGGACTCTTCTGTATAGGCTGGACAATACGAATGAACCTCTTTTCCCATCTCCTCGCGCCCTAAGCGGGCTTCATCCGGAGAACTGGCACACACCCCATCCAGGGAGGAGCCAACAAGAGTAAAGGTTGAAAACATACTGAAAGCTTTCAGGGCCAGCAGGACAGATGCCCCGCTTCTCTCCTTAACCTTTGAGAGAATGGCAAGATTCTGTCTGAGTGCCGAAAGATCCACTACATACGATGGACTTGGTACCAGGGCAGGATCAAAACCTATAAAGTTACGATTTTCCATGGAAGCCCATACCTGTTCAGATCCTGCATGAATGGTTCAGGATCAAACTGCTCCATATTGAAGACACCGCTGCCCTTCCACTTGCCTTCCATCAGCATTTTTGCACCTATCATGGCAGGAACACCGGTTGTATAACTTATAGCTTGTGAACCCACTTCCCTGTAGGCCTCTTCATGGTCACAAATATTATAGATATATCTTTTGAGCGGTTTTCCATCTTTAATACCGGAAATAATGCAACCGATACAGGTCCGCCCCTTTGTTGTTTCACCGAGAGAAGCCGGTTCGGGAAGTACTGCTTTAAGAAATTGCAAAGGGACAATCTCGACCCCCTGATACATAACCGGATCAATCCGGGTCATGCCGACATTCTGCAGAACTTTCAAGTGTGTCAGATAATTCTCAGAAAAACTCATCCAGAATTGGGCTTTTTGCAATGTAGGGAATTGTTTTACCAGAGACTCCAACTCTTCATGATACATCCGGTAAATTGTATAGGTTCCGACATCTTCAGGACAGACATACTCCTGCGAACGGCTCATAGCTGTTGTCTCTATAAAATCACCATTTTCCCAGTGCCGGCAGGGAGCAGTTACTTCCCGAATATTTATTTCAGGATTAAAATTCGTCGCAAATGGATGCCCGTGATCGCCGCCGTTTACATCAACAATATCAAGTTCATGAATTTCATCAAAATCATTCTTTGCCAGATAGGCTGTAAAGACATTGGTAACACCCGGATCAAAACCACTGCCTAATAGAGCAGTAAGTCCTGCCGCCTTGAAGCGGTCATTGAGTTTCCACTGCCAGGAATACTCAAATTTAGCGGTATCCAGCGGTTCATAATTCGCTGTATCAAGATAATTAACCCCTGTCTGCAGACAGGCTTCCATAATTGTGAGATCCTGATAAGGAAGCGCAACATGCAAAACAAGATCCGGTTTATAGGATTCGATGAGGGTTACAAGCTCACTCACATTGTCGGCATCAACCTGGGCAGTCTCAATCTTGCGATCCAGAGCTGAGGCTATAGCATCACACTTCGATTTTGTACGGCTAGCCAGCAGTATATCTTCAAAAACTTCCGGAACCTGCGCACATTTGTGAGTGACTACCTGTCCAACTCCGCCTGCACCTATTATTAATACTCTTCCCATACCTAATCCCTTTCTATTCTGTTGAAGTTGACGTTATTAACGTTCGTAATACGTATAACCGCGAAGCCCGGCTTCGAACCGTGCCACTACCCCTTTCCGCTCCCGCGGAGTAAGATACCCCTCTTTAACAGCCTTTTCCGCTTTCTGTCTGAATCGTTCGGAAATTGATTTTATATCATATTCAACATACTCGAGCACATCAGATATGGTATCACCCTCGATCTCCTGAATAAAATCGAATGTTCCATCCTGATTTATTCTGATGCTGACAACGTTGGTATCTCCAAATAAGTTGTGCAAATCACCCAGTGTTTCCTGATATGCTCCCACAAGGAACACTCCCAGATAGTATTCATCATTCTCGTTCAGTTCGTGCAGGGGAAGTGTGCGCTCAAGATCGTGTACCCCGATAAACTGATCAATCTTCCCGTCACTGTCACAGGTGATATCTGCAAGTATTCCTTTTCGCGAGGGTCTTTCATTCAGCCGGTGTATGGGCATAATGGGGAACACCTGATCAATTGCCCAGGCATCAGGAAGAGACTGGAATACACTGAAATTTGCATAAAAGATGTCTGCAAGAGCTTCATCCAGGTTTTCAAGACCGGATGGTATGCGCTTACGGTTCTTTATCTCTTCAGAAATTCTCAACATTACCAGCTGAAAGAGGTTTTCCGCATACGAACGCTGCCTTAGCGTAATCTGTTCAACTTTAAATTGCTGACGTATCTCATCCCGATAGTATATAGCATCGTTCAGGCACTCCTGAACATTTTTCTGATTTACCGTTTTATATACTTCATAAAGATTTTCTACCATTTCAGGCATATCTTTCAGTGCATCCGGGTTCAGTGGATTCGGTGCAAAACGAGCGGTATCCAGGACATTTACCAGAAGCACCGAGTAGTATGCGACTGTTGCCCGGCCGGATTCACTTATGATAATCGGATGCGGAATATTTTTCCCATCCAGAACACTGATAACAACTTCCACAACATCTGTAGTATATTCGTCAAGATTATAATTTTTGCTGAAGGTATAGTTCGTCTGAGATCCGTCATAATCAATTGCCAGTCCGCCGCCGATATCCAGATAGCCCATTGAGGCACCCTCTTCAACGAGATCAGCATAAAATCTGCCCGCTTCCAGAACAGCCAGCCGTATATCCCTGATGTTTGGAATCTGTGAACCCAGATGGAAATGCAGCAGTCTGAGGCAGTGCAGCATCCCCTTCCCTTTCAACACATCAACCGCTTCGATAAGCTGTGTCGGGGAGAGCCCGAAGATACTCCGGTCTCCTCCGGATTCACTCCAGTTTCCACCAGCTTTGGTTGAGATCTTTAAACGGACTCCAATATTCGGTTCTATGTTAAGTTCTTCTGCTCTTCTGAGAACAAGATCCAGTTCTCCGGGCATCTCAATCACAAAAAAACATTTATAGCCCATTTTTATGGCTTCAAGACCAAGATCAACAAATTCCTCATCTTTATACCCGTTACAGATAAGGCAGGCCTCTTTATCCTCAAGTAGCGCAAGGGCTGCAATGAGTTCGGCCTTGCTTCCTGCTTCCAGCCCATGATGATATTGGGCGCCAAACCGGGTAACTTCTTCCAGAACCTGCTGCTGCTGATTCACTTTAATAGGAAAAACTCCGCGAAAGGTTCCCTGATAGTTACACTTCTTCATGGATTTTGCAAAACTCTGATTAAGACGGGTTATCTGAGCATCGAGAAGATTCTCTATTCTCAGCAGTACCGGCATATCCAGTCCGCGCTCTGTTATACCGGAGACCACATCAAGCAGTTTAACTTCAGCTTTATTACTGCCGGAGAATCCCGGAGTTACCGTTACAAAGCCGTCTGGGGAGACATCAAAATATCCGGCACCCCAATCATTTGTACGATATAACTGCTTGGATTTCTCACTTGTCCATCTATCAAGCATCTCTTCTTTTTTCATTTTCAGCCCCGCTCACAAAAAGCTCTATAGACACAATACCACAGGCATAAACCTGTGGTAGATATTTTAGATGAGGCTCATCCCAGTATAACGGTATTATTGTTTTACACTTCAGACTAATTCAGTTACTACTGCAGTATCTGTTAAGTCCGCTGCTAAACAAGTCCCTCGTCCATGGCCAGATCATATTCGTCTGGATAATCTTCAAGATCATCCAGAAGTATACTATACAACTCGTAAAAATTATAATCATCATCATCACAAAACTGTTCTTTGAATTCTTCAGCATCAATTTTAGTATCAAAACAGCCCAAAGCACTTATTCCATCAGTAACAAACCATAGTTTACTTCCCATAGTTCCCTCCAAAATTTTGTGGTAAGAATCGATAAACAGCAGAATAAGCAGCAACAAAATACATCGTTGACAATACCGCAAATTTGACATATATACTGCTTCTTAATTCATGTAAAAAATCTCTTCCTGTAAGTTAAAAAGCAGATTGTGTTTACTTGAAGGGTTCACGAATCTGCATTTGTTAAATCGATTTCAATATAACTTATTTAATTTAAATGTCAAGACTATTTTTTTTCTCTGAAGTTCTCTGAAGCTTCTCCTGAAGCGTATCATAATCGGTGTGTAAAAAAACCACGCAGTGACAGAGTTCTGTGCTATAATGTAAATTGTGTTTACTAGTAAATTTCCCTCTAATTAATTATATCAGAAGAGGA
>JADHUD010000146.1 GCA_016784705.1 Spirochaetia bacterium
CCATAAAATTAATAAAAGATTTTGATTCCGGGTCAAACAATGCTGGGGAAAGGTAATGAAGATCAGAAGCAATCATGAATACTGTTTCCGGCCAACCTGTTTCCTTATGCAGGTTTTCAGCAGATATAAACATCTGACTGATAAACAGACACCCGAAAATAGATAAAATGCGGTGTAGAAATCTTTTCTTAATGATCGTAATGGTATATACCTCCTGTTTGAGAAATTTACTGTCGGGGGATCGTTAGCAGATCACTTTTTGTTTCAAGGGTAATGTTTTCAGATAACATTAATTCAGATAGAACACTGCAAATTCAGAGTTATTTCTATATGTATTTAGAGCCAATTTCAAAATACTTTGCATTTTTGGAAATTGGCTTTTGAAGTTTGCCTTTTAAATTCAAATAAATAATTATTATATAATTATTTATTTGAAATACAAACTTCTGACCAAATCGTCGAAATTTCAAAATAAAATCATTTTGAAATTTCCTCTTTAGAGTCTGTTTTTCAAAAACTTCAAAATTTTAATGAAATTTTATCGATATCTGCTAAACCGGCGCAAGAGTTCCTGCAAAAATAATCCAGGCAAGTACTGTTTTAGCAGCCAGGCTGAGAATTATATATGCCCGTTCTCCAAAGAGATAATCTTTCCATTTTCCAATTTTTTTATACTGAAGTATCATATTTATTGCAAATATATTGAAAAATACAAATAATGTCGGAATTATTGCATATACAAATGCCGGAGGCTTAGCCTCTCCTGAAGTTATTGAACCGATAAAATAGATAAAAATAACAACCCAGGGAATAATTCCGGCAATAGAACCATAGATAAAAGAGGTCCAATTTGTTTTTTTCAGTCCCTGATTATGATATTCCATCATGATACCAAATAAATTCATGGTAGCGTTAATAAAAAACATGAGAAGTATTGCACCCAAGTCCCAAATTCCTGAAAGCATGCCGATCAGAACAATCATCAGGGAAGAGCTTAATGCATATTCATAAAAACGGACCGGATTCATCCCTTTTTCAAGATTACCCCTATATCGGGCATTACCAAAGGTTGCCAGATAGAAATGAGCTGCAGCAGAGAGCAGGAGAAAAATTGCAACCGCCGGGCCGAACCGTAAATTCATAAACAATTCCGGTTCAGGACTCAAAGAAAATGTTTCTACATTAAACTTTAGAAAATTTGTAAATATGGGATAAGAGGTGTCATTGCTGACTACCCACATAAAAACTCCCTGAATAAGGTGCAGAAATCCCATTATCAGATTAAATCTTTTAAGCTTGGTATATTTTACCTCTTCTTTTTGCACATTGGCTGATACTGTATTCATATATTACCTCCAAATCAATCGCTCTTTTCTTACCCGTTTCTTACCCGTTGTTGTTAAAATACTACTATTGTATTCTGCAGGCAACCGTTTAACACTGACTTCGGGATAGTTTGTTTGGATTAAACTTCAATATCTGAATAAGATTCAGCCCGCCTCCCGGCAAGCTCCATAATTTTTTTCAACCGGTAACGGGTATATAGTACTGTCACCAGAGCTGCTACTGTCGGAACAATAAACAGACCCCACCAGACTCCCCAGATTCCTAATCCAAGCATATCGCCCAAAAGATAAAAAACAAATGGAGGAAGTATAATCTGGCGAAGCATTCCTATAATAAAAATAAATCCGGGTTTTCTCAGACCCTGCAGTACAGAAACACCCATATTCAGAAAAACATACGAAAACATAGCAAATACTTCTATAGAGAGATAGCCCGCTCCGGCTTGTATGATATCTTTATCAGGTGTAAAAATACTTATCCAGAAATTTCTAAAGGGAAACAGAATGAGAAATCCCGCCGCCATCAAAATTACTCCATAGAGCTGACCGGTTTTCCAGCTTTTCTTCACACGATCAATATTTCCGGCACCATGATTATGACCGACCAGGGTAATCAAAGCAGTATTCAATCCCATAACAGGAAGAAGAAAAACCTGCTCAATTCTAATTGCCGCGCCATATCCGGCAACTGCCGCATCCGCTCCATAACGGAGAAGAAAGTAGTTAATAACAAATATACCCAATGAGACCGTCATTACATTTAAACTTATCGGTACTGCATGCAGTATAAGCTCCTTCCAGGCACTAGCTATATCCTTTCCCTGTATAGTTCCGGCTCGCTCTTTCAGCTTCAGCTTTCTCACTTTTGATCCCAGATACAGAGTTCCTACAACCTGCACAAGTACTGTTGCCAGAGCAATTCCGAAAGTATCGAGTTTTAGTACCAGTATGAAGAACGGATCAAGAATAAGATTGGCAAAAAAACCAATAATAAGAAAATTCCGGTAACTTTTTGTATCTCCGCCGGCGCTTAATATACCATTCAGCACCGAATTGAGCATAAAGAATATCAGCCCTGCTAAAATTGTTCTTGTATAGCTTAGTGCCTCAGACAGCGAACCTTCTGATGCACCGATACTTTGCAGTGCGGGAGAAAGCAGAATAAAACCTGCAGAAATGACAAACACGGTAGAAACAAGTGCTAAATAGAGTGAAGAAATTTCAAACAGAGCACTCTTTTTCTCTTGCCCCGCTCCCTGTGCATTCGCACTAAGAGATTGAGCAGCATTGCCCAGTCCTGCCCCGGTTGCCATAAGAATGATATAAATTGGAAAGCTTAATCCTAACCCTGCCAGAGCATCCGGTGAAATAAAACGCGTATATACTGTATCGGTTATATTAAACATGGTATTAAAGAAAAGTCCCGTTGCAGCAGGGATAGCCATGCGGCGAAGCAGTTTTCCCACCGGGGCAGTAAGCATATCTCGTTTATTCATAAAAGTAATATACTGCCTGCCCTAGCTTTTGACACGTAAAAAAGTAATTTTGAAAAAAAACTCAGTTATTAGTGTTTACCTGCATTAATCTCATGTTCCTCAATACGCAAAGCTGTTTTTGAATATATCCGAGGATCTTACAAAATTATGCATTGTATAATTCGTTTACAAAGCAAACTTCGATTAGTGAAGTTTTTTGATTTCACAAAATGTATTATAATACAATAAGAGAGGAAATTTAAAAATGATTTTATTTTGAAATTTCGACGATTTGGTCAGTAGTTTGTATTTCAAATAAATAATTATATAATAATTATTTATTTGAATTTAAAAGGCAAACTTCAAAAGCCAATTTTTAAAAAATTGGCTCATCCAGCAAATAATAAAAATCAGGGTAAGTACGATAACTATCGAAGGCCCCGATGCAAAATCCAGATAATACGAACCGTAAAATCCGGCAATTGTAGCGGCCACTGAAAAAACTATGGAAAGAGTGATTATTCTGCTAAGCCTTCTGGATACCAGAGAGGCCGCAGCTGCAGGTGTTACAAGCAATGCAAGCACCAGGACAATCCCTACAGTCTGAACTGCCATTACCGTTGTAAGCGCAACTGCACTAAGCAGCCCGTACCGAATTAGCTCAGGTGATAATCCGATTGCTGCCGAATGAGCAGGATCAAAACTGGTAACCAGCAGCTCTTTATAAAATAGAGCCGTAGCCAGTACCACAATCCCCGCTACAACACTCATAATAGTAAGATCAGTTGTGTTTACTCCGAGGATATTGCCGAAAAGAATATGATTAAGATCCTGGAAGGCTGCAACCTTACTCATCATCAATATCCCTAAAGCAAATAATCCGGCAAACATGACACCAATAGCGGTATCTTCCCGAAGTTTTCCCCTGCGCGAAATAAGACCGATTCCCACAACAGCAATTACTGAGGCTCCAAGAGCCCCGGCAAAATAGCTGATTCCAAGAATGTAGGCCAATACAATTCCCGGTAAAATGGCATGAGCCATCGCGTCACCGGCAAAAGCCATCCCCCGCCAGACAACAAAGGTGCTTAACATGGCACAGGAAATTGATGCCAGCATTCCGGCTATGAGCCCGCGGACAACAAATCCATACGTCAGGGGTTCAATCAACCATTCAACCATTGATGTTCCTCCGGTTTTCCATGAAATTCAAACCCGTAGGCACGGGCAATGTTCTCTGCTGTAAGAACTTCTGAAACTGCTCCGTCTGCAATAATTTCAGCATCAAGAAAGAGGGCTCTGCTGAAATGCACCGGTAAAATACCAAGGTCATGGGTACTCATGACTGCAGTTTTTCCCTCACCGGAGAGTTTTTCAAGGGTATGGAAAATCAACTCCTGGGTATTAATATCAACATGATTCAAGGGTTCATCCAGGAGCAATAGATCCGCATCGTGAGCCAGAGTCCTGGCTATCATTACCCGCTGCTGCTGACCGCCGGAGAGGTCTCCAATCTGTTTTTTAGCAAGATTCGTGATATTCATCATCTCCATAGCCTTGTCGACTGCTTCAATATCCTCTTTTTTCGGTCTTTTCATCCACCCGATATGCACATAGCGACCCATAAGAACCACCTGCTGTACATTTACCGGGAATCCCCAGTCCACAGTAGAGCGCTGGGGAACTATTGCTACCCGATGACGGCAGGATGTTGATGTATGCCCATACACAGAGATTGACCCTGACTGCAGCGGTTCCAGGCCGATAATGAGTTTCAGAAGCGTAGATTTACCTGAACCGTTGGGACCTACCAGAGCAACACGTTCACCCGGCATAATGGTAACTGATATTTTTTTTAACGCATCAGCCGCGGTTCCCGGATACCTGAAATTCAGCTGCTCTATAGCGAGAGCCGGTACTTCTTCCTCTCTCGGCATGGTACAACGTCCGCCATAGAGTATGTTATGTCTGTGCACAGTTTAATCCCCCAAACCTTTCATAATTTGTTCTGTGTTGAATCGAAGAAAATCCAGGTAGGTATCTCCTCTCTCTCCCGCCGGAGCTAATGAACCGGTTAAAGTAGGCAGTATCACCACCACTGTGCCAGCCTCGGCTATAACGGTCTCAGCTAATTTCTGCAGGCCTTCTGAAGCTGTTCTTCCCACAAACAGTGCAGGTACTTTGTACTCCCGTACCAAATCAACCAAACCGGCAATAGCTTTGGGTGATGGTTCAGCACTGTCAGATGTGCCCGGAATCAGGGCACCGATTATAGTAAATCCATACTCATCAGCAAAATAATTAAACAACTGATGATCCAGAATCAGTATACGTTTATCACTCGGTATTGTTCTGATCTGATCCCTGATATATCTATCCATTTCTATCAGTTCAGCAATATAGATCTCCCCGTGTTCCCGATATATAGCTGCATTTCCAGAATCTGCTTTAGATAATACAGTTACCATATTTCTGACCCATTGAATCACATTATTCGGATTCATCCATACATGCGGATCTCCCGCCTCATGTTCATGTCCTTCTTCAGATTCATCACTTTCAACACCTGTTTGAAAATCCAGAGTTCCTATACCGCTTGAAACCGGAACTATATACCCTTTCGAAACAGCCTGTATGTCGTCAAGGAGATTCTCTTCAAGACCAAAACCATTTACAAATATAATATCAGCCTCTTCAATAGAGCGGATATTCCCAGGAACAGGCTCATAACTGTGAGGATTTTGTCCCGGGATCATAAGCATCTTAATATCAGCTGTATCTCCCGCAATCCGCGAAAGAACATCCCCTATTATGGTTGTCGATGCAGCCAGCTGTAATTTCTCTCCGGATTTCTGTATAATCTGCGGGATATCGGGAATTGTATTGATTGAATCGACAGAACTCTCGCGTTTTCCCCCTGCAGAGAGGCTGAAAGAGAGCAGCATGAATAAAGGCAGAAGAAAGAGAACTTTTTTTTTCATGTGGCCACCCTTTGCTTTTTTTCAAAATCACATACAAGGCGACTCTCGTTACACTCGTTACACTCTTCAATATGATGATGTGAAAGAAAATCATTCCAGTGGGTCTGCTGTGATGCAGAAAGAATACCGCTCCCCTG
Organism: Spirochaetia bacterium; assembly: GCA_016784705.1. Taxonomy (GTDB): domain Bacteria; phylum Spirochaetota; class Spirochaetia; order JABMQR01; family JABMQR01; genus JABMQR01. The sequence goes on from JADHUD010000146.1 coordinate 5,940, forward strand.
ACAGACAGGGCAGGTGTTTCCAAGCGCTGCAAGAATAGCATCCCGAATAAACGCAGACCTGTTTTCTACTCCGGACATAGCCCGTGACATCTTTTCATCGACTTTGAAAGTGATTATCTCTTCTTTTCTCTTCTGCATAATAACACCTGCTTCACTACGTATAGTATTACAAAGTAATAATACAGATAAATAAATCCGGCGTCAATGAGAAGTCTGCATTAGATAATTTTACGCTAGTTTTTCATCCCGCACAAACTGAAGCACCCGCTTTTTTATCATCTCCCGAATTTCCCGGGTTTGATCAAGTGCGCTCTCACCTTTTAATGCGGATGGGTCGGGAAACGGCCAGTGCAGTCTTGCGGATTTTCCGGGATAGACCGGACAGCGTTCATGTGCTTCACTGCTGCAGACTGTTATCACATAATCGTAGGAG
>JADHUD010000147.1 GCA_016784705.1 Spirochaetia bacterium
TGGTTCTGGCTCCGGTTCAGGTACGGGTTCTACCATTTCAGGCACAACTATTTCGGGCTCTGCTGGCACAGGTTCCGGTTCGGGCTCCACTACAGCTAATTCGACTGGTTCTGGCTCAGGGTCAGGTACGGGGTCTACTATTTCAGGCTCTACTATTTCGGGCTCTACTGGCACAGGTTCAGGTGCGGGCTCCACTACAGCTAATTCGACTGGTTCTGGCTCCGGTTCAGGTACGCGCTCTACTATTTCAGGCTCTACTGGTACAGGTTCGGGCTCCACTTCTGGTATTTCAACAGGTAATGGATCTGGTTCGGAAACACCCTTATTAACTACTGGAGTGTCGGATTCAAGTGAACGTGCAGCAGCTGAATCCGGAATTTCTAACTCTTCTACCGCTGAGACAGGAACAAAAAAAGGTTTCCCAATCGGATCCTCCATCCCTATAGGATCCTCCGTAATTAATTCAGCAACAATTTCAGTCTCAACTTCCGGTATTTCCTTACTATCCACGGCTGCTTCTTTACCAATTTCAGTCACCTCAGTATCAATTGTTTTCTCAATCGTATCAGCTGTTTCATCAACCTTGGGAACATCCAAATCCATAAGAACTTCATTCTCCAATTCTTCCGGCTCTTCCTGATCCGGGGCTGATTCGGGGAGATTTGCCCTTTTTCCATCTATAATTACAGAGCCGGTAGAAGGTGCACGAGGTGATGCAGCAGGAACCTGCGGAATAATTCTAATTGTAACTTTATCGCTATCTAATGTAGCCAAAAGAGGCCGTATCACACTCCGTCCAGGATAAAAATAGATTAATCCTGTCGTAACAATAATGAGCATAGTTAAAGTGATTGAAAAGAGAACCCATAATACAGTTCTGTTTTTCATTATAATCCCTTATGTATCCTGTTCCAGAAACATTTATTTATTATCAAATACTGAAAGGTATCACTACCCCTATCACTACCCCAAGGCAAACCTGACTGAAATAAAAGAATCAGTATGCCAGAATCGCCTTTGGCGGTTGGCTTTTTGGAAATGGAGCAGCATGCTGCCTCATTTCTCTCGCTCATTTGAGAATCAATTATTAATATCCAATATTTTCACTAGAGAATCAAGCTTTTTATGCAGAGTTAGGGCACTTCCAATATTCAAAACCCTGAGAACTGTATACTTTCCGACTAAATCAGCTGCACTAATGTCTCTCTGGTTCCTATTTCTTTTTATAAAATTAGTCAGATTCATACCTCGGGATCTCCGGGCTCGAATAAAACGTAAACAAAATGGAGCAGAGACATATACCACATTATCGCAAAGATCATCTAATTTCATCCGTGACAAAACAGCAGCATTAAGAATTATACCGGGAATATTCTCATCTGCTTCGGAAATAATTTTTTTACAGGTCTCTACCATAAGCGGATGGAGAAAATTCTCAAGTTTCTTCAACATTACTGCATTTGCAAAAACTCTCTTTGAAAGAATTTCTCTATCGGCACCTCCGTCCCTCTTTCGAATATCACTCCCAAAAACTGCAGCTGCAGCATCAATTTCACGATCCAGAATTTCATGCCCTAAATGGTCTACATCTACCACCATATAGCCAAGTTCAGAAAAGCGCTCTGCTGCAAGGTTCTTTCCGGAACATATTCTGCCGGTAAGACCAATAACACGCATCAATGCAAATCTCCCCAGCTGCTGCCGAGCTCCAAACTCACCCGAAGGGGAACATGCAGAGAGACAGCCCCTTCCATTTCAACTCTGACAATCTCGCGCATCGTATCAATCTCATTTTTAGGAACCTCAAAAATCAACTCATCATGAACTTGCAGAATCATCCGTGAAACCAGACCCTTTTTATTCATTTGCTCCTGGATACCGATCATTGCAAGTTTCAGAATATCTGCAGCAGTTCCCTGAATGGGTGTATTTACGGCAATTCTTTCTGCACCGGACCGTTCATTTTTATTTCTGCTGGCGATTCCCGGAATAATCCGCTCATGTCCGAGAAGTGTCATAACCCTACCGGTCTTTGCAGCGTTTTCAATTGTAGTATCTATGAATTTCCGCACACCCGAATATCTATGAAAATATGCTTTAATAAAGACTTCAGCATCTGATCTGGTAATACCCAATTCCTGAGACAATCTGAATGCCGACATCCCATACATAACTCCAAAATTTATTGTTTTTGCAATCCTGCGCTGCTCAGAAGTCACCTCTTCGGGATCAACCCCGAATATTAAAGCTCCTGTATAATTATGTACATCGATACCTGAAAGAAAAGCCTCCTTTAATCCGGGATCATTCGAAAAATGAGCCAATACCACCAATTCAATTTGAGAATAATCTGCAGATAAAAAGGTAAATCCTTCAGAGGGAACAAAAGCAGACCGGATTCTTCTTCCATCTTCACTTCGAATTGGAATATTCTGGAGGTTCGGATTTTTACTCGAAAGCCGGCCGGTCGCTGTTCCGGTCTGCAGAAGTGATGTATGCAGTTTCCCGGTATCAGGATTTATCAGCGCAGGCAAGGCTTCTACGTAGGTATTTCTGAGTTTCTCAAGAGTTCTATGCTGAAGAATCAATCCGGGAATAGTATCAATCCTGGCCAACTCCTCCAGAACAGCAACATTTGTTGAGAACCCGGTTTTTGTCTTTTTACCTGTATGCAGCCCGCGTTCAGTAAAAAGAACTTCCTGCAGCTGTTTGGGTGAGTTCAGGTTAAACTCGTGCCCGCATTCAGTAAAAATCTCATTTCTTATAATTTCCAGACGCTCTTTCAATTCTGTTTCATAGGTTTTCAGCTGCTCAGGAAGAATTCTCATTCCTCTTAGTTCCATATCTGCAAGAATTTTGAGAATCGGCATCTCTATATGATACATCACATTTTCCATACCACGCTTTTTTATAAGATGGCTGAGCATGATGTAGAGACGATAGGTCACATCAGCATCTTCTGCTGCATATTCAGACGCTTTCGCCAGTTCAATATCCGGAAACAGAAACCCCTTTGGAACAACATCACTATATTTGATGGTTGTGTAGTTTAAATAGGTTTCTGCAAGCCGATCCATATTGAAAGCATTTGCCGTAGAATCAAGCAGCCATGCGGCAATCATGGTATCAAAGTATATTGCTGGTTGATGTATCCCCCACCTGTATAAAACTTTATAATCGTATTTATAATTTTGTCCGATAATCTTCATATCCGGGTTTTCAAGAAGCTGTTTCAGTTCTGCTTTGACCTCTTTTTCAGGCAGTTTCTTCATCCCCCCTGCCAGTAAAGGAATATAATATCCTTTGCAGGGTTCCCAGGATATTGAGAAACCCACAGGGATGGCCTTCATATCATCGATACTATCTGTTTCAATATCAAATGCTGCCTTGCCGTTTTCCAGAGCCTGTTTAACAACTTGCTGAAGTTGAATAATGGACTCAACAGTTTTATAAGATCCTTTTCCGGAAAGTGTTCCCAAAAACGTCTCTTCTTCAGTAACAGCAGTATCCGCACTGTTTTTTTCGAACAGATTTCCTTTACGAGCTGAGCGGACTTCCTCCGTCCCTCCGCCAGCGGAAGCAACAAGGCTTGAAGACTGTATCTCCTGAAAAACCGGAATTGCACCTGACCAGTCAACATCTGAAACCGCCAGATCTTTTATGCTGATGTTCTCACAATCAGCATCCTTTTGGAGAAGAATCAGGTCTCTGCTCAGGTATGCATTATCTCGATTTTCACTGAGTTTTTTCGCTGTTCCTGCAGGGATACTTCTCAGGTTATGATAAATTGTATCAAGATCACCATATTCTGAAAGAAGTTTAACAGCACCCTTGGGTCCAATCCCTTTTACACCGGGCACATTATCCGAGGAGTCACCAATCAGAGATAAGTAATCTACTATCTGATCAGGACGAACACCCAGATGATCATAGACGGTTTCTGCATCAAATCGAATGTATTCTCCTTTAACCGGGCGAAGCATATACACAGAATCTCCGATGAGCTGCATTAAATCCTTATCACCTGTAAGAATCATACACTCCATCCCATCCATCGTGCAGTTATGGGCAAGAGTAGCAATCAGATCATCAGCCTCCAGCCCGTCCTGCCGCAAACAGCTTACTCCGGCTTCATTTAGCGCTTTCTCAACCAATGGAATCTGGTTTCGAAGCTCATCAGGAGTTTTATCACGGGTAGCCTTATACTCAGGATACATATCATGTCTGAAGGTGGGTGTTTTCGAGTCCATGGCAACGGCGATGAATTCAGGTTTATACTCTTTAAGCAGTGCAAACAGTGTCCGGAAGAAACCAAATACCGCTGATACATTACGTCCTGAAGAATCTCTGACCGGCCGGTTTATAAATGCAAAATATGACCGATATATCAACGCATACCCATCTACCAAAAGAAATTGTTTTTTTTGACTCATAAGCTTATGCTCTCCGTTCCCTCAATACTCAATCCGTCGTAAGCAGGATATACTCCAGCAGGAAGTTCTTTTTCAATCACAGCATGATCTATATCGTGGCAAAAATGGGTAAGATATGTTTTCTCGGGATTGATTTTTGCTGACAAGGACAGGGCTTGATCAATTGAGAAATGGGTAGGATGCGGACGATACCGTAAAGCCCCGACAATTAAGGTTTTTACCCCATTCAATAACGTATAACTCTCATCGGGTATTCCGCTGCAGTCAGTAAGGTATGCAAAACTTCCAATCCGGTATCCTAATATTGTTTTACAGCCATGATAAATTGGAACAGGAACAATATCCATAGACCCCAACCTAAAGCCTTTGGGTTCAGCAACCCGTAAAGATAAAGATGGAATTCCTCCGCCGGGAAACTGCTTAACAAAAATGTAAGAAAATCTTTTCTCTATTTCTTCAATAACTGCTTGAGATGCATAAAAGGGCATGGGTTTTTCATGGGTAAATACTCTCAAATCATCAATCCCATTGAGATGATCAGCATGATCGTGTGTCTGAAGCACAGCATCAAGCCGTGTAACATGTTCCCGGATCAACTGTGTTCTGAGATCCGGACCTGTATCAATAATTATCTGTATATTCTCATCAGTAATCAGAACTGATGAACGGGTTCGGGTATTGCGAGGGTTCCGGGATGTGCAAACCTTGCAGCTGCAAGCAATTACCGGAATTCCATGAGATGTTCCTGTTCCTAGAAAGGTAAGTTTTAGCGGACTCAGTTTATGACATCCTTAACTGCTTCGGCAAGATTCTTTAGACCTTTGTCAAGATTGTCTCTCATTACACTCATGGCATTTGAGAAATCTATATTACGCAAGTTATCCATAATGCCCTCTTTTACTATATCAAGATCAATCGAGCCAAAATCGATTTTGTCACCTATAGAATCGACAAAGATTTCAACAGCATCTTTTCCTTCAGTCCAGGCAAGCTCAATAGCCTCTTTCAAATCTTCAATACTGATAGTCGAAAGAGCTGTTTCAACCTCTTCTTTTGTTGCACCGGCTTCTTCCATTGCTCCGGAAATACTGGTAAGCACCTCTTCCACTGCTTCATCCATTTCTGCCTCTGCTCCGCCGGTTCGGGAAGCCCAGCTGATTGAGAAATACTTTTCTGATTGGTCAGGAAAAAAGAAATACACTACAGCAAAAGCAATCGCTGCTAATACGATTAAAGTAAACAAAGATTTAAAAAAACTTCTATTTTTTGCCATATAACACCTCTACTCCAAGCATACCCTGAATTGGTGCAAATTACAATCAGAAGTATTGAATTCAGCCTGTTTCAGCCATACCTGCAGAGACTGCAAAAGCCATATAAATCGAGAGAAATCTTGTAGTATCATTATCAGACCTGGAAGTCAGTACGACAGGAACACGTAATCCCGCAATAATTCCCGCAGTCAGGCTGCCCTGCTGAATAGAGAAGGCTTTATAGAGGACATTTCCGGCATCAAGATTCGGCATTAACAGAATATCTGGATTTCCCGGCACTTTGCCAACCAGTTTTTTCACTTTTGCAGCTTCACTTGAGAAGGCTACATCAAGAGCCATGGGTCCTTCGATTACCGCATCTCCATAAAGCTGTGTAGTCTCATGAATCCTCACCAGATTATCAGCATCGACTGTTGAAATTATTTTAGGGTTTACCGTCTCTACGGGACAGATGCAGGCTACAGAGGGGCGGCTGATTCCAAGAGCCCGTGACACTTGTAAAGCATTATAGAGAATTCTCTTTTTCTTTTCTAAATCCTGTCTGATATTTATAGCTGCATCACTCAACACAAAGGGTTTTTTATAACCTGGTATTTTGAAAAGAGCCGTATGGCTTATCAGATTGCCTTTCGGGACTA
>JADHUD010000148.1 GCA_016784705.1 Spirochaetia bacterium
GCTATCTTGTACCTGTCCCATGTTTCCTCCTGGTGCTTGTGGTTTGGATATTTCAAGTATACCAGTGATTCATGGGACTTTTTCTTTTTTATCCCCTTTTTTCTCCTATTTTTGGCGACAGTTCATTTTACCGCGCGCGAGTTTTGGAAGAGCTGGTGAAAGAGGATGAGGATGTAGCCTTGTTACAGACGATACCTGGAATAGGAGCAATTGGAGCGGCAACGATCAGAGCCTTCACCGATGATATTAGCCGTTATTCAAGTGCAAAGAAATATTCAGCATATGCTGGGTTGGTACCCTGGGTACAAATCTCTGACAAAACGGCACACTATGGTCATATTACCAAGCGCGGACCGATAGAACTGAGAACAGCATTTGTCCAGGCGGTTATGGGTATGGTGCGGCTACAGAAGAAAACCGAAGCATATCGAATTATGTCCAAGTACCGGGAGATGAAGAAGTACAAAGGAAGTGGGAAAAGTATTGTAGCAGCTGCCCGGAAGATGAGTACCATTGTCTATGCAATATTAACAACCAGGGAACCATTTGATCCGGTGAAAATGGCCTTTTCGAAGAAATATAGTGATATGCAATCGGCAGCATTCAAGGCCGGTATGACTGGGTAATACCAGTATCTATGAGCTTGTATGAAAGCTTATGGTTGACTTTTTATAGGAGAAAAGAATGAATAGAAACAGAAAGATTGCAATAACCGTGGGAATATTAATTTTAATAGCATATTGCATAGTTGGGTCCAACAATCCAAATGCGAAAATTCTGGGAATGGTTTTAGAAGTCATAAGCGGACTTGCTGTTATTGGTATTGCTGTTCTGATTTTTCCATTTCTAAAACCCTATGGCAAAAAAATATCTCTGTTATATCTGGCCTTAAAAGGTGTTGAAGGAATACTTATGGTTATTGCTGGAGTTTTATTTATAATCCATACTCCCTCTTTGTTAGAACTGCGTGATCAGATTTATCTGGTTCATGGCTACATATTCGCCATACCAGCCCTGATGTTTTATTATTTATTATATAAATCAAAGCTCATTCCGGGATGGTTATCAGTTTGGGGTGTTATTGCAGCTATACTTTTAATAATCGTAAATTTGTTAGAAGTAACGAAAATTATTCCTGTATTGGAGTTTTTGTATTTTCCAATAGTATTGAATGAAGTAGTTCTAGCAATTTGGCTAATGGTTAAAGGGTTTAATCTGTCAGTAACAAAAGGTGAAAATAATCAAATTAATGAGAATTGAGTAACACCTTACTGATGAGTAAGAATGAAAAATATTTATTGAACTTAAGCGTACATGTCAAACCAAACCCATAGTTGAAAAATAACTATGGGTATGATTTGGGATGAATAATTAAAAATCCGTATTTGCACACAGGTGATGAAACCAAGGCAGGTTAATATGAGCCACGATCATTTGGTATACTCATAGCGTTGCATGAGTGGCTGACTTGTTACACGATGTGGTAGTCCAAAGACAAGCTGTTGAGGTAAATATTGAAGAACTATAATTTAAAATTTTTACTCGTAGCTCTGAAGGAATGGAAGGAACTTGATTCTAGAATAAAAAATGAATGACAGATTATACCCATAATTCAAAAAACCAAATTAAAAAAAATTGAGCAGAAAATGTGATATATTTGATGCATTGGAGAAAGCTGTGGAAAGGAATGGACTTATTAGCAAAATACTGGTGATAGTGGGAAATATCCTGCTTTGGATACCAATATTGATGCCGTGTATATTTTTAATTTTTGCTCTTGTGCAGAGAGGGCAGTTTTTGTTTGATTTCCTGATGCCGGCCGAACTGTTTCCTGCAACCATTGCCGGTGCTTTGCTGCTTTTCTGGGTAGCTGTAAGAATTAAAAAACGAAGGGCATTTTTGGGATGGGGAACGGGATTTGCGGTATTGATGCTTCTCGGCAGCCAGCTTGGTGCGGCAGTAAGCGGTTTGGCTTCCGGTGAAACTGAACCGGGTGGTGCAGCCTGGTTTATTGTTCTTGGGATGATGATCCTTTACGATCTGGCACTGGTTTTTGTGGGGATCCACGGAATCCTTCTTTTAAAAGATTTGGTTCGGGATTCCCGGAAAAATCAGGTTCATGAAGATTGATGGGATTAAAGCCGGACCATAAAAGACATAAGCTGTGAAAGGCGGAATAAAAAATTCCAAACTGAGAATATCCGGAACTATAAATTGTGGAGATATGTGATGAAAAAAAATTCAGAAGTTCCAGTAAAAGATTCCCCAACCAGTAAGGCATCCTGGCGGCAATTGAACAAAGTATGACCTGGTTCTCTGCTCGGCCGGTGGTCGATTGGACTGGCAGCAGTATTCGTACTGCTAATGACAATCAATATTTTTTTTATGCGTTTGCCGGAAAATGTATCCTGGAGAACAACTATTTTGCCCTTTTATGGTGTTTTTATGATACTCTGCGGATTGTCTGCTGGTATAATTGGAACGCTGGCAATAGTAAGGAAGCACGAACACTCTTGGCTGGTATGGCTTGCCGTCCTGCCGGGTCTATTCGGGCTGATTTTCCTGCTTGGTGAGTTTCTGGTACCCCACTGATTGTCACAAAGCGGGATCCGGTTCAGCTGAACAGATTTCGTTCTATAGAGCAGCACAAATATGTGCCGTTGTAAAGCCGTTCACCCCAAAAACAATGAGTATTGCATTAGTTAAAATTAATAGTAATATAATTTGTATTGAATTATTCCAAGTATTCATTCCTGAAGAATAAAAAGGTTCGTTTTTGTGTAGAAATCATGATTGGATCACTATTATTCTATTTCCCAAAAATATAAATATGTTGATTTTGGGAAATAGAGTGATATAATGGTTTTTAAAGGCTGGTCGCAACTTATGGTTACTGATTGCCTATGGAACCTAGGTGGTGAAATAATGAAGTTAATTAAGAGAAAGACTTACTTAAACAGATTAATAAGTATTAAGGGCACGCCCGATATAAAAGTAATTACTGGTGTTAGACGTTCTGGTAAATCAAAGCTTTTAGAAGAATAAACGAACTACCGTACCAGGTGCATTTCCCACAATCGGCCATATTTTCTTGGAGGAAGGGGTGGTATGTTGTTTATGGGTAGAGGAATAAAAATAGTTGGTTTGGGTTTGGCCAGTTTTGGGAACCCGACACCGATTCCTTAAAAACACACATTTTCAGCGGAAGTGAAGCCGGATTGAGATTTTATTAGAACATATATGTCAAACCGGTTAATAAACCTTGGTAATTCTTTTCATCTTACCATTACGACTTTCAGGCTGCTGCAATCCCATGTTCAGTATTGCGGGATCTCCTGTACTTAGGAGCCCAATTCCTTCCGCTACTGCTTTCAACACACTTGCTCGTTTGTCTACAATTAAAGTCGGCTTAAAGTCGGCAGTTACCTACCCTCTCATCAAGACTAAACAACCGGGGAACGGCTGAAGCTGACAGCAGCCTTGCGGACTCTTAGGTTTCGGGAGAATCTATCCGGTAGACCTTGATATGTCCGGCGAAACGCAGGTCAAAGGTATACGTTTTACAAGTATTTGCTGATACCAGACGAACCGACTTATCATCAAATCCATCAACAATATACTGGTTTCCCGGCATAACCCCGATCTCGAAGCAGGCATGCAGCAGGCCATCGATACGTTCACCTTCTTCGGTTATTCTTACCACTTCTACTAAGTCGCCGGGTTCCATAGTCGTGAGGCCGGGGGCTGCAAGAATTTTCTCCGCATCTGGATTATCGGGAAAGGGATTTCCGTGCGGACAGATGCGCGGATAGCCCAGCTCACGGTCCAGATGATTGATGAAGTCCGGTGATACTTTGTCCTGCAGATGTCCAGCCTCATCATCAGCTAACTCCCAGGGGAAATTAAGCTTCTTCACCATAAGATACTCCAGCAGATAATGACGCCGCAGCAGCTCTTCAGCCAGCCCGGTACCTTTGGGGGTCAGCATTATCATACCGTAGGTGTCCTGAAAGGCAAGTTCCAATTTCTTCAATCTCAGAACAGCCTGAGTTACGGCAGAAGCGGATACGCCGATATGGAGGCTGAGTCTCCGGTTGTTGCAGTAGGAGTAGTCCCGCAAAATCAGGTATATTTGCGTTATATATTCCGAGACTGCCGGATATTTTTTTGTGATTTCACTGATTTCCTGAGACATAGGTAACAATAGCATATTCAGCCAACTTTTTCGAGCTCAATCTTTCAACTGAAAATGAATACTATTTTGCCTGCGGCCGTCTATAAAAATGCTTGTGCATCAATCTTTCCCTTACCTTTCCTGCCGGCTTTTCCCATCACCTGGAGGCTCAGATAGATCATTCCATAGACCACTATGGCGGCAGCTATCCAGAAAATGGAATGTCCTTCCGCAAATTGATAGAATAACACAGATATAACCCAGGCCAGCAGGGTTACATAGGTAACCAATACGGTACCATAGAATTTCCCGGCTTCGCGAAAGGCTGCGCCCAGCGCTGAAACACAGGGAAAGTAGATTAGTATGAACAGCATGTAGGCATAGGCGGATACCGCGCTGAATTTGGACCGCAGCACACTGAATAATCCGGTTCCAGTTTCTATGACTTCCGAAACGGCTTCCTCACTTCCCGAAACCATTCCCAGTCCCAGAGGGTCTCCCCATCCGGTAACAATTCCTGCCAGATTCTGTCCCAGAGTTATAAAAGCGTCTGCAAGTGATATCCAAAGAAACCGCAGGGCCGGAACCGCCTCGCCAGAATCAGCCGGTTCTTCCTCTGTTAATCCATATAAGCTGTTAAGAGTTCCAATGATTGCTTCCTTGGCAAATATTCCCGTAAACAATCCAACCGTAGCCTGCCAGTTGTCCTGACTGATGCCCATGGGATTGAAAACTGGGGTGATTGCCTTGCCGATAACTGAAAGGACTGAATTTTCTGAATCCTCATTGCCGAATGTCCCGTCTATCCCCCAGCTATTGAGAATGGTCAGCAAAAAAACCGCCATCAGTATTACCTTTCCCGCCCTGAAAACGAAAAGTCTCAGCCGGAAGAGAGTATTGTGCATGACCTTTGAAAATTTCGGCAAATGATAATCAGGAAGTTCCATGATAAAAGGAGAAAAATCACCTTTGAACAGGGTTCTTTTCAGTATGAGACCGGTCATGACAGCCAGCAGGATTCCCGCAAGATAAATCGAGAAAACAATGATCCCGGCATACTGATTGAAAAAAGTTACAGCAAACAGTGCATACACAGGCAGTCGTGCCCCGCAGGACATGAAGGGCACCATGAAGATTGTCAGAAATCGGTCCCGCTTGTTTTCCAGAGTTCTTGTAGCAAGAATAGCAGGAACTGTACATCCGAAGCCGATAAGCATCGGTACAAAGGCCTTGCCGGGAAGTCCGATAAACCGCATAAAGCGATCCATGACAAAGGCAGCCCTTGCCATATACCCGGAATCTTCCAGAATGCTGAGCATAAGGAACATACAGAAAATTATCGGGATAAATGTCGATATCGTCTGAATTCCCCCACCCAGCCCCCCGGCCAGAAAGGTTGTCAGCCAGGGGGGAGATCCCGCAGCTCCCAGCAGCAGCCCGAAGCCGTCAACAAAAACCGCCCCGAAAAGGATATCAAAGAAATCAATAAACGCCCCGCCAACGGACAAGGTCACCATAAAGACCAGATACATGACGGCAATAAAAATAGGTATACCCCATATGCGGTGGAGAACAATGTCATCCAGCTCTATTTTTCTCTTTTTACTGGATCTTGTCTTCTTATCAGCATGAATTATAAAATTCTGCAGCTGCTGAATAACTCCATACCTCGCTTCCGCAAGTACGATATCAGGATCGTCATCCAGCTCCTTACGAACATCCAGGGCTGCTTTGGTAAGTTTTGTGTACATGTCCGGATGATATTCCCGGACAATCCTGGTCACGACCGGATCCTGTTCAACAAAACTCAGAAGAACGCTCCGCCGGCTGATAAAAGTCTTTCCCGCCGAAAGATCCGCATTCAGCCCGGCTGTTCTGATATAGTTTTCAATTGAATCTGGATAACGAACCATCGCCGGTGCCGGAGTATGCACACCAGTCACCAGCAGCTGCTCAAGCTCTCCCACGAGTTTTCTCACATCCCGCGGATCTGTTGAATTTACTGCATATATCGGAACCCCCAGTTTTTTTGAGAGACCGGCTGTATCAATCGATATTCCGTTTTTTGCGGCCGAATCTATTTTATTGAGAACAAGTACCATCGGTATTCCCATTTCAACCAGCTGGGTGGTAAGG
>JADHUD010000149.1 GCA_016784705.1 Spirochaetia bacterium
ATTCAGCAAAAAACAGGGGTAATTGTAGAGAATTCTGGTGTTTTTGTTCTCAGAGAAGACCGGATCGGCAAAAAAACTTTTCTTGATCCCCACATTTCATGCGCTAAAAACCCGGAAATGAGTACACCGCAAAAAACTCTATCATTATATATCTTGACATCTGCACCATGCTGCTTCTTGAATTCAACCGGATCCAAAGGTCTGGTTGATAGGATGGCATACGGCTCAAATTGATCCATTTTCTTAAATGCTTCAAGGTGTGCTCCAGCTACCCAGCCGAATCCGATAATACCTACACGATACTTATTCATAACATCCTTCCTTATCAAACACTATCTTTCCCTGCAGCAGGGTCATAGTGACGTTAAAATCTTCATCAATCACTGCAATATCAGCGAATTTGCCAACCTTCAAACTACCGGTCTCCTGCTCTATTCCAAGGGTTACAGCCGGATTACAGCTTCCCCACTTGATAGCATCATGCTGAGTAATTTCAGCATATTCTGCCAATCTGCCGAGGGCAACATTCATGGTTACCGCACTTCCGGTCAGGTTACCGTTAACAGCCGGATCAGGGTCGATCATTCTGAGAACTCCCTTCTCTACATAGGCTTTCCGTCCATCTTTATAGGTAATTATTGTTCCGTCAGGTCTCCCGGTACCCACCAGAGAGTCGGTTACAATAATCGTCTTATCTGATGGTTTAACTTTCGCCAGAAATTTGAAAAATGGTTTCGGCACGTGCACCGGACATCCAATCAATTCGATACTTACCTGATCATAATAGAGAACTGCTGTCTCCATTCCCGGCAGCATTACCAGGGCTTCTTCGGGATTTTCTTTATACCCAAGGGTTGTATCGTACATATGGGTAACATGCCGTGCCCCTGCTTTAATAGCCTGTTCAGCCTGTTCATACGTAGCTTCTGTGTGACCAAAAACAGGAACAATACCATTTTCAACCAGCTGTTCAGTTAACCAGAGAGCATTTTCCAGCTCAGGAGCATAGGTCAGGGTTTTTACCACATCACCAATTTGTTTGATGATTGCTTCAACATCTTCTTTCTGAGGAATACAGAGATATTCAGCTGCATGGCCGCCTCTGCATCTTGGGGCAAGCCAGGGCCCTTCAATATGCACCCCATGCATGAGACTCCCAATCGGACTCTCCTGTTTAACGCTCCTCAGAAGTTTTCCCTGTGCAATAATTGCTGGAATTGGATTTGAAAGCATTGTGGCAACTACGCGGGTTACTCCGTATTGTGCATAAGCTGAGAGAGCTTTCTCAGTATCCTCATAGCTGCTCTCCATAAAATCAACATCCAGAATACCATGCGTATGCATATCTATAAATCCAGGACTTATAATTTTTTCCTGAACATCAATTATATCACCTTCAAGCCCATCCGGGGGACTCCCGGCAGCTATAGCAGTGATTTGTTTTCCTGAAATAACCAGATATCCATTTTTAATGATACCGTCTTCAGCAAAGATTGTACCGTTTGTTAAAATTATGGTTTTCACGTTAGTTCACTTCTGGATCAAGCGGTCCGGCAAGGTCCTTTATGAAAAAGAGTTTTCCCGGATATTGCGGCATTATACTGGATGGAACCCACATATCGGGACCGTATTTCAGGGTTGCCCACAAAGCCATACTTTGGTACATCATATTTCTGGCCGGGAGATACCCGTCCACTCCGCCAATTGTATAGTCTGCCTGCAGAAAAATTCCTGGACCAATGGTATTTGCCCGTGCAGGAACAGAGGTTATTTTCCCTTTAAAACTGGTTATTGAATTCTGGATTATGGTCATAGGATGCAGTTTTGCAGCCAGCCGGTGAGTAGCCTGTTTCCAGTCATCCATAGATTTGTAATCAGCAGCAAAATGCGGTTCCCAGAAGGCAATATGAAAGATCCACCCAATGCCGTAGATAAGCAGGAATTTTGCGTTTTTACTCTTTAATTCTGCTATCATTTCCGGATAGCGCGGCAATTCATCTTTTGTAGCAAAATGACGCTGTGCCTCAGGAACTGTTTTATCTCCAAGACGGCCATAGAAAGCCTTTTCCATTGCATTCCTGAATGCACCGGAATCAGATGAAGGGAGGGTATTCCCCTCAGAATCTGACCATTCATCCATATTAAAGCCATGGACATGGGTACAGTCTACATCCCACGAGGTGAGAAATTCAGCCGCCCAGCGGTACATACCCATAGGCCCGGCTGAAAGAATGACAATGATATCACGCCCCTCATCCCGCGCCAGCTTAATCTGGAGCGCAATCTCATGGCCCATGAGTGTATTGAAATCTTCAAGTGTATCGGCCTGAACCGGTTTGAAGTCTTCATGCCACCAGGACTCTTTCTCAAAAACTTCTTCAGGCTGTCTGCTGCAGCAATTATCAAGTTTTACCAGATCGAGTTCTTTTGGATAAAATCCATCAAAAAGCGATCCGTCAATTGTGGAGAGAAGGTCTATTTTTTTCATAGTATAATCCTATTTTTTGCCGCTGGATGCATTACTGATCGTTACCGCGGCAATGATAATGATTCCAATCACTATACCTCGAAGGTATGGATTTACATTCATAATTACGAGGGCATTTCCAACCAGCCCTATGAGAAGCACCCCGAGGAATATGTTCAGAGCACTGCCCTTTCCACCGGTAAGAATAACCCCGCCGACAATGATTGCCGCCAGTGCATCCAATGAGTACGGTTCTCCTGTCGTAGCCAGTGCTGAACCGACCCGTGAAATAAGAATGAGTGCTGCTAATCCGTTCAATAATCCTACAATTACATAGGCTTTGAGTGTCACCCGTTTCGTGTTTATACCGGAGACAAAGGCTGCCTTTTTGTTCCCGCCAAGGGCATAGAGAAACCGGCCGTACCGGGTATATTTAAGAATAACATGTGAAAGAATTACTACGCCGATAAAGAAGAATATTGCAACGGGAATTACCCCGAAAACCCTTCCTCTACCGAGAGTCTCAAAACGTCCGAACAGCATATATGAAGCCCCGCCGCTTATCAGAAGAGCAACTCCCTTGTAGATAGTACTGAACCCTAGGGTTATGATAAAGGAGGTTACACCTGATTTTATGACAATGATACCATTTATCAATCCCAGTAATGCACCAATACCGAAAGAAGCCGCAATTGCCAGAGGTACTGCGTAGGGAACCATCCAGGCATTTGCCTCACCGGGAGCAATCCCGCCCAGCTTCTCAATAATCATGGCTAAGATGATACCCAGAAGCGATACCTGTGCACCAACCGAAATATCAATATCACCGGAAACCAGCAGCATTCCGACTCCGCAGGCTATTATTCCCAAAACCGAAACCTGCTGAAAAATATTGATGATATTTGAGATTCTCATGAATCTGGGATTAACAACAGTTGCAATTATACACAGAAATACTATCAGGATTATCAGCAGCAATGACTGATTTATTCCCTTCTTGTTCCCGGGGCTTTTTTTCAATATGTTGGTCATTTTATCATTCATAGCATTTCCTCTTATTCAACGCCCATTGACAGACGTAATACATTTTCCTCTGTGATCTGATCTCCTGAAAGAATATCAGCAAGCTTACCGTACCGCATGATCCCGACTCTGTCACAGGTTGAGATCAGCTCCGGAGTATCAGAAGATATCACGATTATTATCTTTCCTTCCCGGGCAAGATTGTCCATCAACTGATAGATTTCACTTTTACTGCCGACATCAATACCAACAGTTGGTTCATCAAAGATGAGTATTTCGGATTCTGCATGCAGCCACTTTGCCAGAACGACTTTCTGCTGATTCCCGCCGCTGAGATTTATGACAAATTGCGCGATTGACGGTGTCTTGATTGAGAGCTGTTCTGAAACAATGGCAGTATTCTCCTGCTCCTTCTTCAGATCCATGAACATACTCTTCACCTTTGTGAACAGTACTGTACTGATATTTTCGAAAATCGGCCGGATAAGGAACAGGCCATCATCCTTTCGATCCTCAGTGAGATATCCCAATCCTTTTCGGATCGCATCTGATGGACTTACCGGGGTAATATCCTTGCCGCAGAATATGAGTTTTCCGGAGTCCTTCTTGTCAAGACCGAAGATCATCCTGGCCAATTCGGTCCGGCCTGCTCCGACAAGCCCTCCTAATCCGAAAATCTCTCCTTTCCGCACAGAGAAGGATACACCTTTTACTGCATCTCCTCTTGAATAGTTTACAACTTCCAGTGTATCTGCATCCTCAGCAGAAATGTTGGCTTTTTTATGTACAGCAAGCGTGCTTGATGATTTTCCTATCATTTTCTGCACAATTGATGTCATCTCAGTTTTCTTTACTTCAGAGGTATCAATTTTGAATCCATCCTTGAAAATCGTCACCCGGTCACAAATCTCAAATATCTCGCCGAGGTGGTGAGATATATAGATAACACTCAAACCTGTATCTGCTGCCTTTCGAATGATATCAAAAAGAATCTCCCTTCCTTTTCTGTCCAGAGATGCCGTGGGTTCATCAAGTATGAGTATTTTTGCCTTACGGGAGAAAGCTTTTGCAATACTCACCAGCTTCCTCTCGACAAAGGTGAGTTCTGTGAGTTTCTTTTCGGAGGGGATGTCAATTTCCAACTGCTTCAGCAAGGCATCTGCAGTCTCTACGCAGTTCGGAAGATTCACAAACCCAAATCTGGTCTTCGGCAGATCGTAAAGAAAAATATTCTCTGCAACAGAAAGCTCCTCCACTAACTGGTTCTCCTGATGTACAGTCTGTATTCCCAATTCGATGGATATCGAGGGGTCAAAATGATTGTATACCTTTCCGCCGATCTCTATCTCTCCACGGTCTGGAGATAAGGAACCGGCAAGTATCTCGATAAATGTCGATTTTCCAGCTCCGTTCTGCCCAACAAGTGCTTGTATCTCACCTTGACGAAGCTCAAAATCCACATTATCCAGGGCTTGAACACCTGGATATCCTTTATAAATACTTCTGGCTTGAAGTATGATATCCTGTTCCAATACCGTAACTCCTTTACTGAAAGGAAATGGAACCAACTTGCTGGTTCCGCTTCTCTCGTTCGTTTGAGAATCAGAAGGGTCCCGCAAATGGAGACCCTTCTGAGATATGAAAATTAAATTAGTGCTGACTACATGCGAAGTTCTGGTTTGTATTCACCTGTCTTAACAAATTCTTCAACAACTGGTAACCAGCTATTATCTACGTCCCAAGGGATCAGGTCTTTTTCCCAAGTTTCCTGGTTAACCCAGATAACTGGTGAATAAGTTTTTTTCTGATATGTTTCGCCCTTCAGGTAAGAGATAAGGTTAAGCGCACAGATCATACCATGTACTGCAGGAGACTGGCTGAGAACAAAATCGATATTGCCTTTTTTAAGGTTCTCAACATCCATAGGACCGCCGTTTACAGATATAATTGTCACATCTTCCCGGGGAACATTCTCTTCTTTAAGTCCTTGAACGATGCCCTCAGTAATTTCCTGACAGGAACCGATTGCTACATTGAATTCAAGACCTGACTGAACAAGAGCTTTTGTAATATCAAGTGATGGAGCCGTTGCGTACTGTCCATCCTGAACGTCTGTAGCCAGTTTCATGTTGGGAAGTTTGCTGACTTCATCAGTCAGTCCGGCGATTCCCAGCATTACAGGTGGGGTTCCTAGGAATCCCTGAAGGTTAATAATAGAGAGATCGCCATCTACATCATTTCTGATATTATTGGCAATATACCGATAGATTTCATTCCAGTTGAAATCTATGTCTGCAAAGGGTTTTCCTTTCCCTTCAGCAACTCCGCTCTCTGTTACCTGAATTGGAATTCCGGCCTCATTAGCTAATCTGCAGGAATATTCTGCACTTTCCGGGCTTGCTGATGTAACATTGATACCATCAACTCCCAAAGTAATCAGATTCTGAACTGCAGTATTTTCTTCAGCAGGATTGTAATTATGGTGCAGTCTGGTTGTCTTTACACCTTCAGATTCAGCCACTAGTTCAAACCCCTGCACGAATGCTGCAAACCAGCCGATTTCGTAAGGAATGACATACCCTACCGTAAGTTCCTTCTCTTTCTCCGCCTCAGCTGCTGCAAACACTGATGTCCCAACCATCATCAGGCACACTAATAGCAATAGAATTTGTAACTATTCAGCACAATCAGGGGAACTGATCGATACATTCACATCAACATTTATAAAATCAGGATATTTTCCAAGAAAGAGTAGCGTCAATGCTTCATTTGCAGAGACACCATTTTTCTTACAAGTAGAAATATA
>JADHUD010000150.1 GCA_016784705.1 Spirochaetia bacterium
CACTACACCATGACCCTGTTAACCGGACAACTTTTTGCAGTAATTACCGCAATGTGCTGGGCACAAAACTCTCTGATATATGCTCACACAGGGAAAATTATCGGATCGAAAACCGTTACCCATATCAGATTATGGCTGGCACTTCCGATGATAATGCTTGCCCACTTGCTTTTTGCAGGTTCCCTCTTTCCGCTCGGCCTGCAGGCAAAAGCCTATCTTGTGTTTTCTCTATCGGGAGTTGTGGGTTTCTGTATAGCAGATCTCTTCATTTTTCAGGCATTTGTTGATCTTGGGCCAAGGCAGACAATGGTTATTTTAACCACCTCACCGATTTTCAGTGCAGTAATGTCCAGAATATTTTACAAAGAAAACCTGCTGGGTATACAGATAGCCGGTATTCTGGTGACTATTACCGGTGTATGCTGGGTAGTGATAGCAGATGGGAAAAAAGAGAGAAAACAGGCTGCAGAAAACAGGCATAACGGCAGAGGAGTTCTGATCGCACTTGCGGGATCTCTTGCCCAGGCTGGCGGAGTCATCCTCTCAAAAGGCGGCCTTGAGCAGGGAGTACATCCAGTATCAGCAAACGTTATCCGTCTCACAGCCGGGCTGGCTGCTCTTATTGTATACGCAGCAGTCCGAGGAAAGTTTATTGATGATTTTCGCAAAGTCATACAAAAGAGCGGGAGGAAACTCTTGGGGTTGATTGCATTGGCCGCTGCCATCGGACCGGTTATGGGAATAATCCTTAATTTGTATGCTCTTTCGCTGGTACCGGCCGGCATTGTCTCTGCCTTAACCCAGACCACTCCCATAATGCTATTGCCTTATGAACGTTTTATTCAAAAGAAACCTGTTACCCTAACTGCCCTATTGGGAACGATTGTTGCGATTCTGGGAATTTTTCTCCTGTTTGCGGTAAGAGACTGAGCTGGTTTTCACCTACGGTAATACCAAAATGTTCTTGCAGGACAGTCTGTATTCCGTCTTTGTCAGTAAGAAGGATTTTTGAAATACCCTCACCGTTTCTGATAAAAAAAGAGCTGCCGCTAAGTGTCTTTCTCCCGCCGGGTATAGCCATTGTACAAAAAAGGTTTTGTGTATTGGGGGCATCGGGTGATGTTTGATGGTATTCGCACATAGCAGTAAAATCTTCAATATTGCTTCTTCTAATGGTAAAAATATAGTCACAGGTATAGGAGACTCCATCCGAAGACCGCATTAATGCAAGCATATCAGGACCATGCCGCTCCACCTTAAAATAACCTTCATCATCAGCATAGTGCTGATCTGACAGTATGGGTACCGGCTCAAGAAAATGATTCCCGAATCCCACATCGACCAGCCAATCCTCATCCAATGATACAATAATAGCCATATGATCATACTCAGGACCAAATTCACCATCCGGATTCAAAACGCGGGCTGATACCATTCTGGCAGTAAACCCGAGCTCTTCTAGCAGCTTAAAGAAAAGTCCGTTAAGTTCAAAACAAAAACCGCCCCTGCCCCGGTCAAGAATTTTCTCCGATAAGGTGTCAAAATCAAGGCTTATATGCTGATGAGCCATAATTGATAAATTCTCAAATGGGATAGACAGGAGATGCTGCCGGTGCAGCTTTCTGAGAGTAGCCAGAGCCGGCTTCGGAGAATCGTTATAGTTGATTCTGGCCAGGTATTTTTGCACAAAATTTTCCATATTCACCTTTTCTGAAGTCCATCGGCATAATGGACAAAAAACTTCGATTTTTGCCTTTACATTTTATTAATCATCCACGGAGGTAGATATTACACAGAGATAGAAAAAAGTGCAACGCCGAAAAAAGCACGCAGCAAAGATACTTTCTTCAACAGGTAAATCACTTTGTATTCACTCTTTTTTCTGCTAAACTGATTCCCATGGAAAAGAAACAATCGTTTAATGTATTCTGGCTGAAAGATCTGAAAGAAATACCCCCCAGGCCTGATAATCCTATGTCTTTTCCAGATGATGATATTAGACACTGGTATGATTTTGAGTATGCCGGACATTTTGTTCCAAAAGAGAATATCTCATCCCCTCCCCATCTCTGGGATCCAAAAAATCGTCATATCGTCTGCATTCATCCGGGAACTCACCCCCTATCTTGAACTGTTAATAACCGAAAAACTGATCGGATCCTGGATAAATGATTACGGCTCCTCGTTAAAAGGAATTGTCAGTTCCGGAGATCTTCCGCTGCAGCTTGCCATTAATAATGTTATTTGTAAGTATGATCGTGAAGATATCTTACGGGTCTGCCTCGCCAGTGCCGAACAGACTCTCGATTTGATTAAAACGGGAAAACTGCACGCCGGAGCATATCAGAACGGTATTATGGATGGGGCTTTAGCAATGCAGACTGCTGTGGACTGGTTTTCAGGTCTAAAGGTGGAACCTGTCCGCAATCTGCCCAGATTTATCGTCAACAGGAGTAATGTAAAAGATTTCATTGAAAAACTCGATACGTTACCTGAGCTGTATGATACTGAGTTCTTTACCGCACTAAAGCAGCTGAACAGAGAAAATACCGAATTGTTTTTTGATGCTCTTTTTCTATCCCTGCAGCAGGTAAAATTTGTAAAAGAAGAAGTTCTCAGAGGATATATAATACAAATATTTTCAGTAATAAATCAGATCTTAAAACTGTACGGTATCAGTATTCAGAAATTTCTCGGTAACTATGACAGTAATCCGCAGACAACGAGTAACATTCTTATAGACTATGTGGATACCCACTTCCAGGAACTATTATCTTATCAGGATACATTGCCAGCCACATGCAGTCAGGCTGGCAGATGAATACAGCAAATAATGAAAGCATCAATAAGGAAATATGGGTTTCTGCATTGTATTTGTTACCTATTTCTTTATGAAATCAGCTTTTATGTCTACTAAATTCACCACATGAACAATTAACGTATTGCACAATTTCACTTTTCCCTATATACATGAGGTCTGTTGTGTGTAAACTGCAGCATGTAGAAATGTCGTCCGTCTTTAACCCTTCCAGCAAAAAGAGTCTTCCATTGCCTTTTGCTTAGCGGAATAGTGAATCCCCGGCAAGCAGGCACAACCAATTATATGTAAAGGAACCTATATTGAAATTTAACGAATTCTCCCTAAGCCCCCAAATACTGAAAGCCGTTGAGGAGCTGGGATTTGAAGAACCAACACCTGTGCAGGAACAGGTAATACCCCTGCTTCTTGATACTGACAGGGATCTTGTCGGACTCTCACAAACGGGTACCGGAAAAACTGCGGCCTTTGGTCTGCCGATCCTGGAAAAAATCAACTTTGACTACAATGGCCCGCAGGCACTGATACTTTGCCCAACCCGGGAACTCTGTATGCAGATCTATCGTGATTTTCTGAACTTTTCCCGTTTTATGCAGGATCCCGGTATTACCGCCGTCTATGGCGGGGCTCCCTACCGGCAGCAGCTGCAGGAGCTGCGCCAGGGGGCAAGAATTATTATTGCCACACCCGGACGGCTTCGCGACCTGATTAACAAAGGTGCCGCTGTGCTGGAAAATCTCTCCTATCTCATACTTGATGAAGCAGATACGATGCTGAATATGGGCTTTAAAGAGGAACTGGATGAAATTTTATCAACCATACCTCCGGGAAAGCAAACATTTCTCTTCTCAGCCACCATGCCTCCGGATGTTGCACGGATAGCAAAAAGCTATATGCAGAATCCGCTTGAAGTAACCATGGGTGCAAAAAACTCAGGTGCTAATAATATTGAACATAAATATATCATGGTTCATGCAAGAGACAAATTTCAGGTTTTAAAAAGACTGGTCGATTATTATCCTGGAGTTTATGGAATAGTCTTCTGCCGAACCAGAACTATGACGAGGGATCTTGCTGAAAAGCTGATGAAAGCCGGTTATAATGCAGATTCTCTTCACGGAGATCTGTCACAGCAGCAGCGTGAATATGTAATGACCAGATTCCGTGATAAAAGTCTGCACCTGCTGGTAGCTACTGATATTGCAGCACGAGGCCTTGATGTTCAGGATCTGACGCATATTTTCCATTACGATCTGCCTGATGACATGGAAATATACAATCATCGAAGCGGGCGGACAGGCCGGGCCGGAAAGTCCGGTGAATCGATTGCAATAATAAATATGCGGGAACGTTCCAAAATGCAGAGACTGGAACAGATGATTAAACAGAAAATCAGTGAATCAACGATACCCAGCGGAAAAGATATCTGTGAGCAGCAGCTCCTTTTCATGATTGATCGAATCAAGGCATCTGATTTTGATGAATCTTTGATAAAACCCTATCTCCCGATTATCGAGAAGAAGCTTGAGGGTATTGAAAAGGGAGAATTGCTGCAGCGTGTTGTTGCCCTTGAATTCAATCGGTTTCTTAACTTTTACGGAAATATACCGGATCTGACAACGGCAAATTCCGAGAGAGGGGGACGGCGCGGGAGAGAAGAGCGGGACAGCGGCAGACAAACAAGAGACAGAGGCGGACGCGACAGAGAAAGTTGGGATAGAGACAGAGGTCCCCGCTCACGCCCAAGACAGCCCGATTTTGCCGATCGTGAACGATCACAGACAAATGACGACCGATATACCTGGTTAACTATAAATCTCGGAACACAGGATAGTTTTTACAAAAAAGATCTTTTAGGATTGATTAACCGTAATTCACAAGGAATGCATGTTGAGTTAGGAGTAATTACATCAGATCTCACCTTTACCAGATTTCAGGTTTTCCCTGAAGCAAGGGATATGCTGTTCAAAACATTAAGCAGGATTACCGTTGAAGGAAAACGCCTGAGAATTAAAGAGAGTGATGGCGGTGAAAGCGGCGGATCAGGATATAGTGAACCCCGCAGATCATCTGGGGCTGGAACATCCGACAGGCCGGTACGTTCAGGCAGATCCGGTGATTCAGAAAGACCAGGCGGATCCGGAAGACCGGGAAGATCAAATAGTTCAGGCAGATCCGGAGGACCCGGCGGCTATACAGGACCAAAAAAACCTTATGCAGGAAAGAAAGGCGGGAAAAAGAAGTAGATTACTACTGCTATTAACACCGCTTTATTCTAATTCTATAACTGCTGTATTATCAGACGGCCCGGGATCGTTACTCATAAGGGTAACATAACGGGCCATATTTCCATTTCTGACCTGGTCCCACAGCTTTGCACCAGGATGTTCAGCTAAACTACCCAAATCATCATCAAAACCTCCCATATACCGTACACCCAGCATCCCCAAATATTCCGCCATTGCATACGCTTCTTCATCTGAAAATTGTTGAGATTTGGCAAGGTTTCTCTGTGTGACTTCAATCCGGTCATATACCGCAAATTCCCAGGACATTTTGTAAAACTCTTCTCCCCTCTCCCTATATGAAGGAAGAGATGTAATTTCAGACCAGTCAAGGTTCAGTTTCCGGTCCGAAGATATTTCAGCTATACGGTACATATGAGGAAAAACAGGCAGAGCGCCTGTTCCGATATCATATAGTTTCCCATTCACCCAGTCTCTCTCAGTTATATTCTGGGCATGTGTATGGCCGCTGAAAATAGCCGGAATAGTATGTCTAATGAGAAAATCAACAACATGATCTGATGAAGCTACTGTCTGTGATGCAGTAGTTTGTGCTCCTAAGCCTACCGGATTGATAACCGGATGATGTATTGCCGCAAGAACTTTCTTTCCCTGACTCTCAGCCGAATCCAAGACTTCTTCCAGCCATTGATATAAAAACGTCTGAACACTTCCATACGGCCAGGGATATCCGTTATTGTAGTTGTCCCTATATGAGTTTGAATCTATGCAGACCAGCCACAAACCATCTACCGGTTCCACTACATAACTCAGGCTGTTCGGATCTCGATACATAGATTCAAGATAACCAAAATTATTATAGATATCAGCAAAATCTTTTGGGTCTATAGAATCAATCAGTTCATGTTTATCTCCCATAAAAGAGGCGGCATACGGATTCATAATGTCATGATTACCCGGGAGAACATATACCTGTACGCCTGCGGCTTCAGTTTTCCGAAAGAGATCAGCCAGCTCTTTATGGCTCACCATTTCCCCATTTATTGTCAGATCCCCTGTTATGAGTACAAAATCCGGTTGCTTTTTTACGGCCTCCTGAAGGAAAACTTCAACAAGTTCAGCACTCTCTTTTATCAGTTTATTATCATTGGTACCCATAAAATTAATAAAAGATTTTGATTCCTGGTCAAACAATGCTGGGGAAAGGTAAT
>JADHUD010000151.1 GCA_016784705.1 Spirochaetia bacterium
TATGCGTTCTCGTGCAGTATACTTTCCCTTTTTATGCTGTGCCTCAATCCGCTTCTCCCCGCCCCCGCGCAGTGCCTGCTGCTGTTTGTTATACAAATCCTGCTCTGCAGTTAAGCCGTCTTCTTTTTTTAACACTATTCAGCCTCCTCAATACCATTAATTGTGTATAATAATGTGTTAGGAATAATCGGCTTAAAACCTGTGTTATTCATATTAGTATAAACGGTTCTCCCAAAATTCCCCGAATTTGAGAGAACCTCACCCCAAGAATAATTATGGTATAACCCAAACCGGAATATCTTACATTTCTATGAATTCTCCGAATAATTCTTTATCCGTCGGTTTATTGATATCTACCGGATATGAAATCCATGTGTAGTTTAACAGGTGTTTCCACGTCACATTTTCGGTAGTACTGTTCCCTCCCCAGGAACCGCAGCCGAGAGTCAGTGACATTGGCATACCATTGGTCCAGGCTCCGCTGTTTGCCAAGCACTGGGGCTGACAAACCATTACTCTGGATACATTTACACTGAAACTGAGTTTTTCGATTCTGGAATCATCTTTACTGTGAATCCCGCAAGAGTGTCCTGCACCAGAATATGATGTGATCCTGTTTACTAAATCAATAGCATCATCAAACTCTTTATATTTGTAAAGCGCAGTCGTTACTGAGAGTTTTTCACCGGAAAAGGGGAAATCCGGCCCCACACCTTCTTCCTCAACCATAATAAAGGACTTTTTTTCAGGTAGAATTATTCCGGCCAGTTCAGCGATTCGGGATGCTGATTTGGCCACGATCGCTCTATTCAGAGCTCCGTGAGACTCTTTATCCCACATAGCTTCCTGAAGCTTTTTCTTCTCCTCAGTATTGCAAAGATACCCGCCGGCATTCTCAAGTTCCTTTACCATATCCTGGTATATTGATTCCTGGATTACACAAGAATTTTCTGTAGAGCAGCTGGTGGCATAATCAAAAGTTTTTGATCTCTTAATCTTATCGGCAACATCAGTTAAATTAACGGTATCATCAATCACAGTAACCGCATTTCCGGCACCAACACCCTGGCTGGGAGTTCCGCTGGAATAGGCTTCTTTCACCATTGCTGCACCGCCCGTTGCCAAATTCATATCGCACATGCGCAGAAGGGCCTGACTTCCAGCAACAGAGACTTTCTCCACACCAATCACCAGATCTTCAGGGAGCCCTTCTTCTTTCAAAACAGACCGAATCAAGTTAACTGCCATTGTATTAGTATCAACCGCTTTTGGATGGGGAGCAATAACAATGGCATTCCTTGTCTTCAGACTGAAAAGTGCTTTAACTAAAGGTGTAGCTTCCCCGTTTGTCACAGGAGCCAAGGCTCCGATAACGCCCATGGGTTTAGCTATTTTCACTATCCCAATAGTACTGTTTCGTTCAACTATTCCGGTGGTTATCTGTCCTTTCATATCCCGTAAAGCGCCCCGGACTTTTGAGTGAATTTTAGCTTCTTTGTCCGGAGCAAAACCCAATCCTGATTCATTAACGAGTTTTTCAGCCAGGCTTTTTACAAATTCCGGCTGAACCGCCTTCCAGGCTACTTTTGCAACTATCCTGTCTACTGTAATCTGTTCTGCTTCTTTATATACATTCTGAGCGGCTTTTGCCCTGTCAATAAGACTACTGATATAAAGCTCGGTTTCGTTCGATTTTTCCATGCCTGCCTTCCTTTAAATGTTTATTTTCTGAGGATAATAAATCATTTCACCCAGTAAATTTTTAAAAAAACTTTTTTAGTCTTCGAGAATTTCGTAGTATGCATCACCCATATCATTCGAGTTAACCGACCGGTAGACTTTTGCCTGATACCGGAATGCCGGAGCAAATGGTGAATTTGCATGCCCCTGATCCCGGACTTCTTTCGGGGTCGCATAGCCATCATATCCTCGAGCCATAGAGTTCAGTTTCTCAAAACCGCAGCCACTCCATCCCTTGGACTTAGTGTACTCAAACGAAGCATCAAAGAAAGCTAGAGCCCCATCTGTTGAATTCTTATCAGCACTGTCAAAGCAGGTAAAATTTTCCCAAAGACCTGTTCCGCCTCCTCCCTGACCACCGATGGGTCCCATCATACAGTCACCGCCACCGGCTACAATTTGTCCCTTCTTCTCCCATTCGCGCTTGAAATCACCGACTTCCTCAGCACGTTGAGAACCAAAATCGATGGCATTTATTAATCCAAAATTTCCATCGTATCCACCTCCGTAGACCAGATTAAGGGCTTTATGTCCTAACCTGAGCAGATAGAGGAGAGTATAATTACGAATATTCTCGGTTTCCATACATTCAACAATATATCCACCAGTTATTGATAAAATCTCATCCAGAGTCTCTTTCTGCCAATCGAAATCTCTCTGTGTCATTCCTGCCAGGATAATCTGGAAATCAATTTTCATGGAGTCGTTGGCTTCCTTAAACCCTGGTTCATTTATCAAATTATCAAGATCGGAAATAGTTTTATCCGCATCTGTAAGTATTTGGATCATTCCCCATTTCAAATCCCTGCCAAGGAAATTAAACTGCCGGTGTGCAGCATAACCAATTCCGTTCTCCCAAAGAAGGTGTGCTGTATCAGCCCAGGCTTGCCAATCCGGAAACGCTAAAGTGAAAGCCCTGAAGTTGTCAGGAAGTTTTGTGGTATATGCCGGAGCCTTGCCGTATACCGGAATCTGCTGCGGTCCCGGCCACGCATGGAGTTTTACCGCACATTTAGTGAAAACACCCATAGAGCCTTTAGTACCGAACATGCCTCGCATTACTCCACGCATACTTGGACCGGGACCTTCACCACAGTACCAGCTGTTGTCATGATACCCAAGAGAACCGGTCCTGAGCACTTCTCCCGTCGGAAGAACCCATTCTGTTCCCAGGAGGTTTTCGTATTGCCATCCGCCATAAAGATTCCCCGGTCCGGAACCGAGCCATGCCGCAGCACCGGCCAGAATTGAACAGGAACATCCTGATCCCTGTATGTGACAGTTCAATCCAACTTTTATCGTTTCGGCCTGCAGGGTGGCACCAATTACGCCGGGTTCAACTACTGCAACCATATTTTTTGCATCAATATCGAGAATTCTATCCATCCTTCTCATATCCAGGACTATCGTATTGTCGTCACTCGGATATCCCTGAGCCGACCAGAAGGTTGATGAGGGTTTATATTTAATCTTATATTTATTACATAGTTTTACGATTGCCTGAACCTCCTCTGTACTTCCTGGAAGGAGAACAGAGATGCCCCGAGGGGTTAGCACATCAAAATGCGGTCCCAGATGAATAGCGGTGTGTGAGAGATTATACCGGTATCCATCAAGAATTCCAGGGTCTCTCGAAATATTTTTTTTACCTACAATTGCATCAAATTCCTGATATTGCTTATCCGTTAAACTCATAGTTTTCTCCTCAATTAAAGTGCCATCCGCACAAGGTCTAAGATATCAACAACGGAAAACCCTGCGTTGTCCCCTAAGGAATCCGTGAAATTTGTCTTGCACCATGGACAGGCGGTTACAAGTGTTTCCGCTCCTGTTGCCTTTGCCTCTTCCAGCCGTTCCCCGGCTACCCACTGGGAATATTCCGGATAACTCTCCCGGGCTCCGCCTCCAGCGCCGCAGCAGTAACTGAATTCTCTTATTCTCTCCATCTCCCGAAGCTCTATTCCGGGAATTGCATTTAGAATATTCCTTGGTTCATCATATATACCGTTAATACCATTATATCGGGGCTTTTTCGGAGAATGAACGACGATCTGGTTCTTATATTTTTGTTCTTCTCCTTCCCAGGCCTCATAAGATTCGCCCTGCCTACCCAAATGGCAAGGATCGTGGTAGGTTATGGTCATGGGAACTTCGTTTGAGAAGGTAAGTTTACCCTCTCGAATAAGCTGGTCAATATATTCCACAATATGCAGAACCGTAAAATTGCTTCCCAGTTCTGGGTACAGCCGCTTGAATGCATGATATCCATCAGCGCATGCTGTAACAATTGTGGTAACCCCAGCACGTTTCCAAAGAGCGATATTTGCCTTTGCCAATCTATCAAACTCACTGTGATGTCCCATTGAATGGATCTTGGCTCCGCAGCACATCTCTGCATCACCCATAATTCCAAAATCAACACCGGCATTATTGAGAATTTCAACAGCAGTTTTTACTGTTCCTGAAAGTTTTTTATCATAACTGTAACTGCAGCCTGCATGAAATACTACTTCAGCCTTTTCTTTGGTAAGATCCTTGATATTCAAACCTTCCGCCCATTCACCTCTCCTTTTCCTGCTTATTCCAAATATATTTGCTTCCTCTTTTATGTTTTTTAGCATTACTTTGTGTGCTTCCGGATAGTTCCCTTTTGCTGCAAGTTCCGCTTTCAATTCCCTGACCATTTCGAGCGGCTCAAGGTTGTAACGGCAGATCTTACAGGAAACATCGCATGCTCCGCAGGTTAAACAAGTATGAGCAATATCTATTATCTCATCTGTAATTTTGACTTCATCCCGTAAAATAGAACGGCTTGTCAAATACCGCCCTCTTGCAGAATAATTGTTGAAATTATAATAATCGATACTGGGGCAGTTTTTGGCAAATCTCCAGCTTTTTACATGATCAAATGGAATCCACTTACAGTATGAGCAGGCACTGCATCGTTCTATCTCTTTTGCATAGTCTTTTAATGCCATAATTATCTCCTTTTATTTTTGTCTAGAAGCACAGCTTTCCTGGGTTCATAATATGTCCAGGATCGAAAATATTCTTCATTTTCATGGTAAGATTTGTATGCTGGGTATTTTTTTCATATACGATATCCGCCCAGATACCGTAAGGACGGGAATAGAATGCCCCTGCTGACTCCAGGCTTCTGCTCATCGTATTATAAAGTTCTTTCAATTCGACAGAGTCAACCTGGTCAGCTGAAATGGGCAGAACAATTTGGCAGTGAACTGCAACTCCCTGATGAAGAGGCTGAATATATATGGGACAATCACTGAAAGGATAACTGTATGTATCAGCAACCTCTGCGGCAGTTTTTAATTGACCTGGAATCCGATCCATGGTGGAGAGGAAAAATATCTCCTTAGCCAAACCGGCAGCTTTCTCCTTCCAGAGGTTCTTTCCTTCCAGAGATACTATCCGACTGATAACTGCGGCAGCTGGTATACCGGCCACAGTATGAACCGGAACCAACCCTGAAGCCTGTGCAATATCAGTAATATCGGCATACTGGGCAGCGATTTTTTCCTTAGCCCGCAGGGCTCCCCACTTGATGTTCACAAGAGCTGTCCAAGGGGAAAGTTTACTTTCGATTTCTGTAAGTTGCGTACCGTCCAAAGCCAAAATTGCCGAAAGAGCCTTTCTGTTGAAAACGCAAACCTCATCCCCGAAACGATATTTCACAACCTTATAGAGAAAATCTGACATTTCATCAAATGATTTACTCTCAACAAAGACAGCCTTCTTCTCAACCTCCAGCGGCTCTACTTTAACCGAAGCCCATGTTACAATTCCCATAGTTCCCTGAGAAGCTGTTACCATTTTCATGAAATCGAACTGATGAGGACCTGCATTGGTAACCGGGATAGTACCATCTTCCCAGGCTGCGTCATCTTCACCACGGTGTGCCCCCATTCCACTATAAATTTTTTCTCCTGATCCAAAAATGATCTCCAGAGAACGTAATGGTTCGGTCATGTTCCACTGGTATTTGGGTGAAAGTAGCGGCTCCCGATCCACAAGGCTGGCAATAACCGATTTACCCTTTTTCGGCAGTAATGGAGATGTAATGCGCAGCCCCTGTTCTTTTAGAGCGTTTGCCAACTCTTCCCAGGTAACCCCTGGCTCGATAAGTGCTAGTTTGTGTCGTCTGTTAATTTTCAGGATTTTTTTCATACCACTCAAATCCATAACAATGGTTCCAGGTGTTTGTGGTTTCGCTCCGCCGGTGTTATGGGGAGCACTCGAACTGACCGGGATCAAGGGTAATGATAATTCATTAGCCAATGCAACTATTTGTTGGACCTGGTCGGAATTTTTCGGCACAACGAGAAAATCAGGACTCAGACTGCTGCCGGCAGCGCTAAATCCAGCTGATGAACTTGAATAATCAGGTTTTTCAACCAAATTTTCCTTACCGACAATATGTACTAATCGGACTAGTGTATCACTCATAGTAATCTCCATTGAAAAGATTCTGCATGGACATCACTCTAAAAATCATCCATAAACCAAT
>JADHUD010000003.1 GCA_016784705.1 Spirochaetia bacterium
CCCTGTGCAAAAACCCGTCCGCATCCTATAGCATTATGACCAACTTCACTGTTTCCCATATCATCATCTGAAGGAAGACCCACAGCAATACCGTGAGCTTTCAACTTTGTCCAGGAGCATGTTTTCAACAAACCATCCAGAGCCTCGGTATGTGCCTCTGCGACGGCATCTCCAGATCTATACTTTCCAAAACCAACTCCATCCATAATTACTAGAACAACCGGGCCTTTCCGACGGGTAAATTTAGGGTTCTTCTTCAAAACTTCCAGCATAGTTAATTACTCCTTATTGTCTATGAGGTTTTCATTCAGACCAAAATTTTCTCTTTTTTCATAATTTCCGGTTGGTTCAACATGTACATTGATATCATAAATTTCAACAATCTCCTCCCGGATAGCGTTTTCAACTTTCATTGCAATGTTGTGCCCCTCTTTAACAGTAAGATTTCCGGCAACTTCAATATCCATATCAATTATAAAAATATTATTCAACTTTCTAATCCGTGTTTTGTGGGGATTTCCTGCTCCCGGAACACTTTTAACTACCTTAAATACCAGTTTATACATCTCGGGATTATCCACCCCGTCCATAAGTTCCCGGCTGGTCTCCATAAAGATGGTTAAAGCTGTTTTCAATATCCAGACACTTACCAGCAAAGCTGTAATGGAGTCAAGAACAGGAATTTCCAATACAACAGTAAAAACCAAACCTACAAGAACACTTACTGAGATTAATACATCATTTCTCATATTTTTGGCATCAGCAATCAACATAGGGCTGTTTATTTTAATCCCGGCCCGTTTCTTTAAGATACTGAGAAAAATTTTTCCTGCAATCGATACAGCAATAACAATGAACACCGGTGATTCCGGCAGTTCTGCCACTTCTGGATTTATTATCTTCTTTATGGAGGAAAAAGCCAGCTGGGCTCCTGCAAAAAAAATAATAAATGATAATAATTTAGTAGCAATGGTTTCTGCTCTTCCATGTCCATACGGATGTTCGTTATCAGGAGGTCTGGATGAAATATTTGCAGTAACAAGGGTAACTCCTGAGGTAACCACGTCTGTAAGGGAGTCTATTCCATCACCTATCAAAGCAAAAGAGTAAAAGAGAAATCCCGCTGAAATTTTCAGGGTCGAGAGAATAAAATTGATTATAATTCCAATCCAGGAAGCTCTACGAATTATGTTAATCCGCTCCTGTACGGACACAGATTCCTTTTTTAGAGAGGCTTTGTTTTGTGCTGTAACCATTCTTTTTCCTCTTTATCCAGAACCGAATATAAATCCTCAAAAACCACACTATGATAGCTGTTGATTTGTTCCACTTCCTCTTTGGTCAGCAGGTTTGTATCTATAAGTTTTCTGTCATAGGGACACCTGGTGATATCTTCAAAGCAGAGAAACTTTCCAAAATCCGTCTCTTCTGCAGGTGCTACAACCAATAAATTCTCAATGCGAATACCAAATTTTCCTTCTCTGTATATTCCCGGCTCATTTGAAAGTATCATTCCCGGCTTTAAGGGTATATTCACAGGCTTAGGGCTTATTGACTGTGGGCCTTCGTGTACATTAAGCATAAATCCAATCCCATGCCCTG
Source organism: Spirochaetia bacterium (assembly GCA_016784705.1). Taxonomy (GTDB): domain Bacteria; phylum Spirochaetota; class Spirochaetia; order JABMQR01; family JABMQR01; genus JABMQR01. The sequence continues at coordinate 1,603 of JADHUD010000003.1, forward strand.
TTCCATGACCGAAATTAATCCCCATATCCCATAGTGGTTTTCTGGCAAATGCGTCAATCTGATATCCGCAAGTGCCTTCAGGAAATTTTTGCCGGGAAACAGCAAGATGCCCTTTCAACACCAATGTATATTCACGTATTTCCTGCACGGTTGGTTTGCCGACCAGTAAGGTTCTGGTAATATCGGTTGTTCCTCCATTATACTGTCCACCACTATCAAGAACAACTAGCCCATGCCCCGCAATTTCGGCCGCTGTTTCTGCGGTTGCTAAATAATGACAGAGTGCTCCATTCGCCCCGAAAGCCACTATGGGAGAAAAACTTTCCCCGAGAAAATCTAACTGTTTTTTCCGATAGTCCAGTAATTTTTCTGCTGTTGAACACTCATCCAGCTCCAATTTTCCTGCATTTTTTTCGAACCAGCTTAAAAAGCCGACCATGGCTGCTCCATCTTGCTTGTGAATACGCCGCATGCCCGCTAATTCAACTGAATTCTTTACCGCTTTCAACTCGGTAGTAATATCCCTTCCCTCAACAATTTCTGCATGAGCCGCAATTTCCTGATATAACCTCATATTTGTCTTTTCCGGAGAGAGCAAGACTCTGCTTCCTCTTCTGATATTTTTTGTTATGCTCTGAAAAACTTCAGTATAGGGAAAAATTTCAACTACCCCGGATAATCGTTCTCTTATTGAATCAGGTATTTTTTTACTATCACAAAAAAAGAGTGTTTTCTCTTTTCCAAGCAACAGGTAGGAGAGGAAGAGCGGGTTGTAAGCAACATCGGAACCTCGTAAATTTAATAACCATGCTATATCATCTAGACTGGATAACAGCAGAAAATCTGCCTTATAGGTATTAGAAGCAATAGCCAGCACCTCCCTGATCTTTTCTTCCCGTGACTTACCGCAAATAGTTTCGGGAATCTCATACACTCGGTTACCCGGAACTTCCGGTCTCTGTATCCACACTTTATCCACAAGATCTTCAGAAGTTTTAAACAGGATATCCACAGAAGTAAACTGATGTAAAAATTTCTTATACTGATCAGCCGAAAGCTCCTCTGCCGCTGCTGAAACACAGGCTCCCGGTTGGAGTTCCTGTCTGATCCACTCAGCCGGTTCCGGAACTCCGGGAAGACCCTGTTTAAAAAGCGTTATTCCCGAATTTTTCAACTGCTTCTCCGCCTGAATATAATACCTGAAATCTGTCCATAGGCCTGCTTTCTCCTGAGTTACTACTACCGTCCCGGCGGATCCTGTAAATCCGGAAATCCACTCCCTAACCGCCCAGCGCTGCGGTGTTATTTCACTCTGGTGGGGGTCTGATCCTGAAATAATATATGCATCAATCTGTTTTTGGTTCATTATTTTCTGTAATGCAGAAACTCTTTCTCTTATGCTCATTACTTTCCGCTCCTGATCAATCTTTAACTATTTTTGACACTGTCTGTCCAGCATCCCTTTAAGATACTGTTTCTTTACAGTATGGTAAATCAGTGTAAGTCATATTATATGAATGCTTCCTGTCGCTATATGAGCGATGCCCGGCCTGTGGTAATGCCAAATTGTACTTCAATCAGTGCAGAATTATTATTAATCATGCAGATTTCTGTTCCTTTCGGTAACCTCACAATCACGTCACCAGCAAGAAGTGTTCCTTCCTTAAAGGTGATAGTAAGTTCATTTTCTTCATTAAAAACCTGGTCAATCTCTGAGGCTGGAAAAAGACGACCCGTTGTTCCAACAACGCTCCATGGTCTTACCTGAACTTTTGAGAAACACAAAAAATCATATCCTTTCAGTTTGAACTGCCAGCCCCCCTGACCAAGGCCGGATTTTTCACTGTACCATCCAGTTCCGGTATCCCCCTGAAGAGTAATTTTCCTGAATTCACCCGATACATTAATATAGGCCGCATAGGATCGTTTTCCAATTTGAAAATCCACTGTATAGAGTCCTTTATCAGATACAACTGATAAAATGTTTTTTTCAGTCATGGGAAAAGATGAATAATACTGCTTCAGTTGGTTTTCTGAATAGGTATTGATGTCGTCAGAGGTAAAGACCAACCCGCCAAATAAGTTGTTAACAAAAAAAAGCACCTCTTTCTTATCATGGGACAGCTTATTGTTTTCATCGCGAAGAATAAAAACATCGGGGTCATTCTGAAAAAATCTTTTATGCAGATGATGTCTTCCAATGGTGCTGGTCAGAGAGTTTATAGTTGATACACGTTCCCGGTATCGTAAAAGCTTAAGCCGTTTATCTTCCCAGGTAAGTGCCGCATCGCTTCCAATTCTGCAGTATTCAGCTTTCCGGAAAGCACTTCCAAGAGGAACACCACACGCCATCATCAATTTATCAGCAGTAATTTCCTGCAGGAATTCCATACCTTCATACATTATCTGACCCCGGGATTTCCCATTACGCGGAACAAGAGCTGCTGCATAGAGAAAATCCAGTTTAACCATCCCAAAACCCCAGATTTCCAGGACTGTACGAAAGACCATACGAAGGTATTCTTTGACTTCAGGGTGGTCAATATTCAAACCATAGAAATTACCGCTCCAGTTAAAGGGGTTATAGCCCGCTCGAACCAAACCGTGTTCATCCCGTAAAATCCAGTCGGCATGATCCCTGCATAAAAAGGAAGACTCTTCGGCAATAAAAGGAGCAAGCCACAATCCGGGAATATAACCTACTTTTTTTATTTCCCGTGCAATTTGTGCTAACCCATTCGGGAATTTGTCGTTCGTTTTCAACCAGTCACCAACCGCACCCTGCCAACCATCATCAATTTGAAATACATCTATAGGGATTCCTCTATCCGTGAAAGATTTAAGATTTCTAAGAATTATTTGCTCATCGATTTTTTCGTAATGGTTATACCAGCTGGTCCACCCGGATATCGTTGCGGATTTACCCTGTTTTCTTCTCTCTGTAAAATTGTTTTCCCAACTCTTAAAAACCTCTGCTTCCCTTCCATTTCCTATATAAAAAGAGAGTATTTCAGTTGAAGCATGAAGCTGCATTCCTATGCAGTCTTTTCCTATACTGACCTCAGCCATACTGCCGTCTGTCTCAACCTGGCTTCTGATTATTGTATAACCGGTTTTTTCTGTCAAAGTTCCTGCAAGCGTAATTGTTTCATCAGTATGTCGAAAATATCCATAGGAGTAACCAAGAAATTCTCCAGGTTTTCCCGAATAAGACATAAAGTGCTGATCACCATATTTTTTCAGTTGGTATTTGGTAATCCAGTGAGAAAAAACCGGGTTCATCTGCTTTTGTGTGTTCCAAGGACTGCACTCACTGCTTTCAGACCATGTTTGGAATCCATTTAGAAAACATTTTTTTATAGGCTTATGCACAGCAAAGGTTACCGCAAAGTGTTCCATAGAAAACACAGCTTTTTTATCGGGTTCAATTACTATATGAAACAGCCTGCCGGTTGGGACTTCCTCCTGCTTAAGCATTATATGCCCGTGAGGAATCCGGGAATTTTCTTCCAGAGAAAAGCTTTTATTGTAGAGTACTCCATCTATTCGGTAGCTAAGAACACCCTTTTTATTCTCAATATCGGCCAATTAATCCCACTCCTTCTACTTTTCAGTCCTGCTACTTACGACGGGATCTCTTTTTTTTCTTTTTAGGAGGTCTGGGAGGTCTGGTCTGTGTCCCCCGTTTGTTCAGCTCTTTTCTGGTAATCTCTTTTTTAGCACTAATTTTTTTCATCAGAAAAAAGAGAAACAGACCGCCAACAACCATCAGCAAATTCAACAGCTGTCCCATAGAGAAATTCCAGGGTGAAAGGAATAGTGCTGTAGGTTCAGATTCCTTTCCCCAGGCAAAAATAAAACCGAGATCTCTGTCAGGTTCCCTGAAATATTCAATAATAAACCGTATTACTCCATATCCCACGAGATATAAGCTCAAAATATACCCGTGAAACTTTTTCCTGTTCCTCAGTAAAAACCATATAATTAACCAAAGAAAAACACCTTCAAAAACTGCTTCATACAGCTGTGATGGGTGTCTGGGTAAATTGACCATTGAAGTGTTTTCAAGGGGTATCCCCACTTTCTCTGCAATTTCACGTACCCAGCTGGTTTGTGTTGAAAACCGGGGGGCAAACGGGAAGACTATTCCAAGCGGAGAAGTTGTCACTCTCCCCCACAACTCACCATTTATAAAATTACCCAGTCTCCCAAACGTATACCCCAGAGGAATTCCGGCAGTAATCATATCTGCAATCTGGAAATAGTTAAGTTTTTTCTTTCGGCTGTAGAGATAACTTCCGGCAACCGCTCCAAGGACCCCGCCATGATAACTCATACCCTGAAGTCCGGTAAAACTTCCATTTCTAAACGGCCAGAAAATCATCCACGGATGGGTAAGATAGTACCCGCTAGCATCATATATCAAGGTTGCAAAAATTCGTGACCCAATCAGTAATCCAAGAATTGTCCAAAGAAATAAAGATATTGAATCATCCTGATTCATTTTAATATTCGACCGCTTCAACTGATAAGAAAAAAGAAAAAAAGTTGTTGAAAAGGCTATGATATACATTAAGCCGTACCATCGCAAAGGAAACCCGGGTATTATTTCGGGAGTAATCCAGGATGGAAAATCACTATACATTATCATTTTTTACCCTCATGTATTTTCAGGTATCCCTCTATATATTCGTATACAGGCCACTCTATGAAGGATACTCTTTATAAACGATGGAGTAAATAGTTTAAAGCAGAAGTCTGCCGGGCTTATCAGGACTCAGAGTAAACTCTGAATTTTTCAGATTAAAATCTGAAATTTCCTGCTGAAAACCCTTTAAATTGCCTATATTTTTTGTTGCAATAGCTTGATAACCCAATTATTTGTACTTAATTATGGTCAAAAACTATAATCTTGTAGTATATTTCTACTATGAGAAAAAAAATATTAGCAATTAGTTTTCTGATGTTACTTGTGCTGTCACAGACGGCTCTTATCTCTTCATCATGGCTTCCGGCTGAATCAACAATAGATTCTGCCGAAAAAGATACTATTGATGAAACAATGGAAAAGCTTGAGTCCCTCTACCGTTTGGTGGATTCAGTTTTTCTTTTTGATATTGATTATGATGCAGTCTATGACAGTATGGCAAAGGGCTTGTTTTCTGCCCTGGAAGATCCTTACTCAGAATATATTACTGCCGAGGAGTCACAGGATATACAGGATTTAACACAGGGAATATATGGGGGAATTGGTGCTTATATATCAAAACCCAACCCCTCCTATATTGATTATTACGATCCGGAAACATATATGGTTACCATTGTTGCACCTTTTCTCGGCTCACCCGCTTATAAAGCCGGGCTTCATGCCGGGGATTTGATAGCAGAGATTGATGGAGTTGCCGTCGACGAATATACAGCCCAGGAGGCTTCAGCAAAACTTCGGGGCGAACCTGGAACTGTCGTTGAGCTGCTGGTAGTAAGAGGCAGCACCTCTTTTACCCTTTCGGTTGAAAGAGCAATTGTTGAGATCCCAACAGTCCGTTATGATGTTATTGATGATATTGGATATCTCCAAATTCTTGAATTTACCCCTATTACCCCGGAAAAAGTTCGGGAAGCAATCAGTTATTTTGAAACCCGGAATTACAGCGGTATTATTATGGATCTGCGCGGCAATCCGGGAGGCAGTGTGGATTCCGCAGTACAAATTGCAGATCTTTTCCTCTCTTTAAAAACTGTCTTGATTATGGAATCAGGAGAGGGCAAAAAATCTTCTAATTATAGAACCCGTTTCGGGACAAACGTTCCTCCGGAAATTCCTCTTGTTGTCCTGACAAATGGGGGAACAGCGTCAAGCTCAGAAATTCTTGCCGGAGCACTGCGGGATAATGACAGAGCAGTTCTGATTGGTGAAACAACTTTCGGAAAAGGGCTTGTACAAAACGTCTATCCCTATGATAAGGATTTTTTCAAGATAACTTCAGCTCAATACTTAACACCGGATGGAAATAATATCCATAAAATAGGTATTGTTCCTGATATTGAAGATATAGAGCCGGAGCTGTCCGAAGAAGAACTTGATTCTTTTGTTCTGTTACAGGAAGAAAAACGTATTAAGCAGTTTGTGGAGACTCAGCCCAGCTTTATAGACAGTGAGGTTAACAACTATATTTCTGAGCTTCAGAATGAAGGAATAAATCTGAATCAAAGATTATTAAGAAAGCTAATAAGGAATGAGTTTGAAAACACTATGGATTTCCCTCCGATTTATGACCTTGAGTATGATCTTGTTCTGCGCAGGACTTTAGAATATATAAAAACTGGGGAATACAATTATGACAAAAACTCTGCAGATTAAAACATCAGCACATTCTGAATTTATTAATATAACCAGCTTGGCTGAGATGGTTGTTAAAGAGTCTGGTATTCGTGAGGGCATTTGCCTTGTTTTTATTCCCCATACAACCTGCGGAGTTACTATTAATGAAAATGCTGATCCTGATGTTCGCAGGGATATGATTACTGAATTAAATGAGATTGTTCCCTGGGAAAACAGATATAAGCATCTGGAGGGAAATTCTGCTGCCCATATCAAATCCAGCATGATGGGATTCAGCTCAATTATTCCTATTGAAAACCAGCACCTTCAGCTTGGGGTGTGGCAGGGACTCTATTTGTGTGAATTTGACGGCCCGAGAACACGAAATGTAATTATTCAGGTTAATTGAGGTAATTTCAAAAATCGAAGATTTTTAGGAAATTAACGGAAAAAAGCTTTATAATCAGGATTGTAAAAATGCATGTTTTTATTCTTCCGCAATCTTTTTCGGGAACAGGAGAGTTTCAGCTTGATAGTAAGGATTCTCATTATCTAACCCGTGTACTCCGACTTCATGCAGGCTCCCTTTTCCCTGGCAGAGACAGGCAGGGTAACCTGTGGGATCTGCTGATTTCTGAAGTTGGCAAAGATTTTGTGCTTCTCACCTGTACTCCCGCTTCTGAAAAAAATATTTTTCTCACGATGCCCTCTATTTCTCTTTTCCAATGTGTTTGTAAAGGGAAAAAAATGGATCAGATTATAAGACAGGCTACAGAAATAGGAGTAAAAGAGATACTGCCGGTAATAAGCAGGTATACCCTTTCAAATGTTGGTTCTTCTGCCGATATTTCTCTACAGAAAATTGAGCGGTGGAAAATAATTATCAAGGAAGCCCTGCAGCAAAGCGGATCCCCTATTATTACAGAACTTCATACCCCCCAAAGCTTTGATGAAATGCTTGCTTTTATTGAGAGCAGATATATGGGGTTCTTTTTTCATCAGGAACGACTCAGCAGCAGCTCCCTGACTGAAAATCTGCTGGCATATAAAGAGGGAAAAAAACAGCTCCCTCTGGCAGTAATTATAGGTCCGGAAGGCGGCTTTTCTGAACAAGAAGTTGAAAAAATGAAAAAAACCGGTCTGGAACCGGCTTTTCTTAATACAAATATTCTCAGAGCTGAAACAGCGGCAATATATGCATTAGCCGCGGTACAAACTCTTCTTTCTAACTGATTTCTTCCTGATTGATTACTACAGTAATCCTACGGTATCCAGAGAGTATACTATTTTATAAATTGTATCCGTTATATTAGTAAAACTATCAATAAAAGCCGCCCCTGCCGGCAGTGAAATTCGTTTAACGGCAATGATGGTATCTCCTTGCTCAAGAACCTGATTTTCAATACTGCTCCAACCAAAAAACAAATTCTCCTCTGTCACAATTTTACCATTATATTTTACTATTGATATCTTATAGTCCTTTGATCGCAATCCACCAAGATCAAATAAATATTGTTTTACTGTTTTTCCCGCTACCCATGGCATAGCTGCAGCAGTATCAATATCTCCAAACACAGAAACGGTTCCTGATTTTTCAGGTATAAAAAGCGTGTCTCCCTCTTGAAGCAATATATTCCCTGAATTTCCCTTTAAATCAGCCAGTTTCTCTGGTATTGTCAGAATTATTTTCCCTAAGTATTCACCAAGCTGTTTCTCTGCAATATCAAGAAGTGCTTTCTGTGTCTCAAGTTGAATTTTTAATGAAGTTTCTGCATCTTCAGTCAAATTCTGAGCAGCAAGTGCGCCCTCTACCTGTAAAAGTTCTTCCCGCGTTCTCTGTATAGTAATTCTCACCTGATCAAGCTGCTGATTTTTCACCGAATCTCTGTAGAGAGTAATGCCTTTCGGGTATGCTTTTTCTGTATAGCCTCCTGCCGCCGAAAGAATATCGAACAGAGTTAATCCATCAGAAAATTGATACATTCCAGGTATTGAAACCTGGCCAAGTACCTGAATTCCCTGAATAATATTACTCTCCATAAGAGGAACCAATGCTATTTTATCTCCTGCCTTCATTTCTATATTCTGAGAAATTTTTCCCAAAATAAGAATATTTCTAAGAATCACCTGGTCAACAATTTCATCACCCCTGATAATTCTTGCTTCCATCTCTTCGGGCTTTTGCAGATTTTCTGCCTGATTTAGAACATCCAACAAGGTAATCCCTTTAATATAGGGAATATTAATTGATTCTTTTCCATTAACGGTAAGTAATAGAGGAGCCTCCGCATACAGCTCTCCCCGTTTAAAAAAATCAATTACATCATTGGGTTTTAATGGAATGATACTATTATTTAACAGCACTTCCCTCGGGCTGAAAATAATTCTCTCTTCTGGTTTGTCTGTCTCAATTCGGGTAATAATACCCGTATCGGTATCAGTCCCGGGAAGAATTCCAACCTGTAATAGAATATCCACTAATGTGGGTACTGCAGTTACGGTATATAACCCTGGATTTTTAACCGGTCCCCGGACCTGAATCATATTATCTACAACGGACATTCCTGACTGAAGAATCATTATGTCTCCATCCATAATCTCATCATTGATAAAATTTTCATCTTCTACTTCGCCCTCGAGTACTGTAGAAAAGGCTCCAGATCTCCTTAAGAGTTTTATCGCAGGCAGAGATCCAGCCAGACCTGCTCCACCGGCAAAATTTATAAGATCAGATACTGTTTCGTCTTCAAGCAATTCATAAATACCGGGGCGTTTTACATCTCCCACAGCAGCAGCCGTTCTTCCAATAGGAGGAACATACAGAATATCACCTTCTACAACTTTTGCATTAACAGGTGCTGCAGCTCCATTGATAAAAAGATCATATAAATCTACCGGCAAGGTTTTTCCATTACGAATTATTCTGATGTCCCGAAGAGAACCTTCGAAAAGTACTCCTCCGGAATATGCTAGAAGATCAATGGCGGACCAGAGATTTGAGACATTTACTGCTCCGGGTTTTTTCACAAAGCCTGTCACATATACTGAGAACTCACGCAATTTAAGAGGAGTCGTCTCAATATTTATATTTTTATATTTTATGGAGAATTTCACATGTAATATTCCATCAATTTCAGAGAGGGTTCTCCCAAAAACTGAGACACGTCCTATTGGTTTAAGAAAAATACTTCCATCCGGATCCACTTCCACATCATAGGTGCTGAGTACAGCCCCGTAATCAACCGGATCACCCCAGATATATACACGCAGTGAATCTCCCGGGCCTACAAGATACCCTTCATCAACTTCCGTTGAAACCGTAGGATTCCAGGAACCAAGAAGTTCATAACCGATTTGATTTACTCTCCCCGCCATTCCTTCGGGAAGCATAGAAGAGTAGATATTTTCAATTGAAGTGGTTTCCCGCAGGTTACTCTCTATTGTTTGAGCAGATATGGGGAAAGAGGCAATTAATACACAGAATGCTATATATATATGTCTTTTTTTCATACTTTCTATTCTACTGGTATATTTTTCATCATGCAATACAATTTATATGATAATGATATCTCTTTTTACCTATACCTAGTTCTAAGTAGTCCTTAAGGTTAATTTACTTTTTCACTTTTTTTTATGATAGTAAAACTTCAAAGATTCCAAAAAGGAGTTTTCAATGGTCAGAATCCTGATAGTTTGCCGCCGCAGAACACTTTTCACAAAAATCCAGGCTTCAATAAAGTCAATAGTATTTTATTATGCAGCAACCGTAGAGGAGGGAGAATTCTTAAGTCTTTCTGCATACCCAGATCTTGTTTGTATTGCTTTAGCGGGGGAAGAACAAGAAACAGAAAATTTTCAGAACCTTCAGACCGTTTCAAGAGGGAAAAGAAAGATTCCGGTCTTATACCTGCTTGAAAAGGATTTTAATGGGCAAACAGCTGGTTTACAAGGAAGAAACAGTTTTATCATAACTGGAAATCAATTTAATGCCGAAAACTTTATCACTTCGGTTTTTGCCTTAATATATAAGAACCAGAACGCAGCTCCCCTCTACAAAATTTCGGACCATACAGCAAAAGCACTTCCCGAATTAACAAGAGAATCTATCTGTGATCCGGGAGCTTATGCAGAGTCTTTCCTTGTAGGAACCTCCTCCGCAATGCAATTTGTAAGAAAAAATCTCTGTAAATTCGCTCCTTATCCGGATAAAGTCCTCATTTTGGGAGAATCCGGAACAGGTAAAGAGTTGGCAGCAAAAATTCTGCACAATCTTTCCGGCAGAAGCGGTCCCTTTATAGCAATAAACTGTGCTGTGTTCTCTCAGAGTCTTGCTGAATCGGAGCTTTTCGGGTATGAAAAAGGAGCCTTTACCGATGCAAAGCATGACCATATCGGCGTTTTTGAGCAGGCTCATAAAGGAACTCTATTTCTGGATGAAGTGGGGGAAATGCAGGGAAATCTGCAGCCTAAACTTCTAAGAATTCTTGAGAATGACACTATTGTACGCCTGGGTTCTTCGGTTCAAAGAAAAATAAATGTTCGAATCCTTTCTGCAACAAATGCTCATATTGATTTCACCGGCAAAAATTCCACAATAAGGAAGGATTTGCTTTTCCGATTGAGCACTCTTTCAATATACATACCACCACTTCGTGAAAGACGTGAGGATATCGCTTCGCTTTCAGATTGGTTTCTTTCCCGACAGAATCTTTCCGGTCTTCTATCAGAAAAAAGTCTTCTTTTACTAACAGAATATAACTGGCCGGGAAATGTACGGCAGCTCTTCGGGGTTCTTCGCAAAGCAATTATCTACTCAGATTTAGATCTTTGCTCAAAAAAAAAGTTAATTGAAATAACCCCCTCTATGTTTAACCCGAAGGCGGAGTGTAATCTGCACACTGCCTGCTATCACGGAGAGTAAACCATAAAAATTTACGCAGGATGATTGATAAAAGACCTTCTGCATCAGCATCTGTTTTAGGAGCGGTATTAAATGAACAAAACTATATCTGTGTATATGTTTCCATCCTCCTCTAAAGAGGTTGATTCGGCAAAAAACCTTTTAGGGAAGAATCCTGAGATTACTATCTATTCTGCAGCCAGCAGTAAAACTGTCAGCTTTGATCACTCTGTTTTATTAATACACAGCACTTTTATTATTGACAATCCGCAAATCCAGCAATTGCTTTGGAAAAAACAAAAAGAATCCATACTTTTCTATGGCCCTGTTGAAGTGATTCGGGCTGTCTTTATGCTTCCTTGTACTGATTTTATCTCATACCCTTTTCACGGAGAAGAACTTGCTGCCCGGCTGTTTAGAGCAGCTCCAGTACAAATACAGTGTTCCGGCGGGCAGAAGCTCTCTCTCTATTCTGATTTTCTTATGGGAACATTAGGCTTTGTATGTTTAAGTAACCCGGAATGTGATGTTCTAAGACTTCTCGTCTCTTCTTTTCCTGAGACGGTAAAAAGAGAAACTATACTGAAAAATCTTTTTCCGGAACTGCCGGGAAACAGTCGGTATCCTGATGTAATAATAAGTTCATTAAGAAAAAAAATATCATCAATTACCACAGAATCTGTTAGTTCAATAATCACAATTCATGGGGCAGGTTATTGCTTATGACTTGATAATATAAAGAGTTATCACTACTTTTTTTTGCTTGTGGATAACTTGTGCAAAACTTATTTTAAAAAAAAAGAAAGAATCCCTGATTATCTATTTTTCATTCTGCTAAGAATTAAATAAGACAGATGTTAAGTAGATTTTTTTAATTCCTTATAATAAAACAGTTTATTTGGCCATTCTTAACAGCAAGCTTTTCTTAAAGGAGAAAATTTCTTTAAATCACTTTTTTCATCTGTTTTATAATGCAACAAACAGCTTGTGGATAACTTGTGTATAAGCTATAAAATATCGCTCACAGCCCGTTAAAAACGCACTCTTTTAAATCTTCTTATTTTTCTTGATATCAGCTCCCAATATTTGCAGTTTTTCACAAAGGTTTTCATAGCCTCGTTCGATTTGATAAACATTTTGGATTACACTCTCTCCCTGTGCACAAAGAGATGCAATGACCAGTGCCATCCCAGCCCGAATATCCGGTGAAGTCACGAGGGCTCCATGTAAAAGTACCGGCCCGGAAACAACCGCTCTGTGCGGATCACACAAAATAATTCTTGCACCCATCCGAATAAGCATATCTATAAAAAACATTCGTGATTCAAACATTTTCTCGTGTACCAGTACCGTTCCCTGCGATTGAGTTGCCACAACCGTAACAATACTGAGAAGATCAGCGGGGAATCCCGGCCAGGGTGCATCATCAATTTTAGGAATCATTCCACTAAGGTCAGGTTGTATTATCCATTTTTTATTGGGTAGAATTCGTATTGATTTCCCGCTCTCTTCCCAGTTTATGCCAATCTTACGAAATCCCGTCCGAATAATAGGCAGCTGTGATGTATCAACTCCATGAATAACAACATCGCCATGGGTAGCAGCTGCCAACCCTACAAATGATCCGATTTCGATGTAATCAGAACCAATTGTAAATTCTGATCCATGCAGAGATCTTACCCCTTTTATTGTCAGAAGATTGGACCCGCACCCTGAAATATCTGCACCCATAGATATCAGTAAATTACAGAGATCCTGTATATGCGGTTCGCTTGCAGCATTTCTTATAACAGTTTTCCCTGGAGCATATACAGCAGCCATAACGGCATTCTCGGTTGCTGTTACTGACATCTCATCAAGAAATATTTCGTTCCCACAATATTTGTCTTTTGAAACTTCAATCTGCAGCATTCCATTCTTATCAATACTCGAATATGCACCCAAGGCAGAAAAGGCAAGAAAATGGGTATCCAACCGCCGCAAACCAATTACATCACCTCCCGGTGGCGCTAATACTATTTTACCGGTCCGCGCCAGCATTGGGCCTGCAAAAAGAATTGATGCTCTTATTTTCTGTGCAAGATCTTCAGGAATGTTTCCTCTGATATTGGTTGCCCTAATATGAATAGTACCTGTTTTATCTACTTCACGTACTACCGCAGCTCCAATTGATTCCATTATTGAAAGCATAACCCGAACATCTTCGATATCCGGTACATTATGAAGAATAATTTCTTCTTCTGTCAGCAAGGCGGCAGCTATACACGGCAGGGCTGAATTTTTATTTCCACTTGTAACTATCTCGCCGGAAAGAGGCTTTCCGCCCCGGATTGTATAACTGCTCATAGGGATACTCTATATGTCTTTTTGTTGTTTGGCAATCATGATTAACCAGTGGGTGTAATAATTATCTGCTGACAGTTCCTCTGGCAGATTTCAGGGCAGGTCCCAGGGCAGATCCCGGACGCCCAACTTTTCCATCCATTGTCCTGAATGGATTTTTTCTATGCTTTTGAAATTTTCTATAATGCTCACATATACGATAGTACCCCTCAGGATCCCGGTAAGAGGAGGAGATATCGCATCGATAAATTTCTAGTAATTTGGGAAACAAGCTGTTTGTCATTATATGTTCTACGGTATGAACCGGCATACCGGGTAAATAAGCGGGCAGCATGTGTGAATTGATGAGAAATTCAACTCTTTTTATATATTCTCTTGAAAAATTCAGATCCCGCAAAAATGCAGCTGCTTTTCTTGCCCCAATCTGGGCATGCATATCAAATTCATTATTATTTTGCCGCTGGGAAAAAGCTTTTCCACAGTCATGAAGAAGAATTCCCATGCCGATATCCGGATCCGGTTTTTTACTATAGTTAAACATCTCAACTGTATGGTCCCAGACATCCCCCTCCGGATGATAATCCTTATCCTGCACTACTCCCTGCATAGAAAACACCAACGGCCAGTGCTCTTTAATGAATCCTGATTCCATCAATATCTGTAATCCTATTCCGGGAGTTTGTGATTCAAGAATCCTCATAAGAACAATCCGCTGTTCCCCGATTCCCAATCTTGTGGGGGGTCTTTGAAATCCCATCTTCTGTACTATTTTTTTATCAATCGGCCATCCATACCTGGCAGCAAGAACTGCGGCATCTGCAATACCATACCACCAGGAATTAACCGCTGTTGAAGATACAGCAGTATGTTCTAGTAAAAGTTCTTCTCTGTGCCTAATTTGGGGATACATATCATTCGTATCGAAAAAACGCCTGGCACTCGGACTGTAGTAAAACTGAAGAGGTTTCCAGGTCTGAATCCCCATTCCTGTATCATCTAAAATTCTCACATAATACTTCTGCCCGTTTTCTGCAGGAATAACAGCATCTATTCGTTCTTCACCGGGAAATTCAATTACATCAAACAGAGTTGATAATGTTATTAAATCGGCATCAGTTTCCATCTCGATAATTTCTCCGGGATTATGCCTGTAATATAAATCAAGGGCGGTAATTCCGCTGAATCTGTTGGTATAGCCTTTTTGTTCCAGTATATTTTCCGGTCCTTGCAGTTTCACAAATATCCCCATTCTTCATTCCGACTGGTAACCGCCTGGTAAACGATGCTTTTTCTGAACACCAAGATGATCCTTTAACACATTGATATGAAGATTTTAATACATAATGCATTAAATTATGATAAAGTTACATATGAAAAAAATATTACTTTGTGTGTGTTTCTTTCTGCCCTCTTTATATATTTTTCCTTCAAACGCATCCCAAACGGAGCAGGTAGATCAATTATACCGATCAAAAGAGTTTAACTGCTTTATTGATGCTGTCTATAACACGCATCCGGTAACAGATATTGAGCAGTGTTTCAAAAACCTATCAGATTTTCTTGATGTCGATTCTCAAGAGCGTACTGCTGAAATACTTGTAAAGGCACACGCATCCATGCTGCTTGGAAAACATTATACTATTGAAGAGTCCTGTAAAGATAAAAACACTGCCCTGCACTATCTGGAATTGAGTGAAAAACTTCTGAGTACTATATCATTTTCAAACTCATATCTTTCAGCACTGGCAACATCAGTTAAGGCAGAAACAGCAGGTTCCTATTTTCTCTTAGATCCGGCAGCCTATATTTTCAGTTACGGTCTGGAAGCTTCAAAACTGATAACAGAGGCTTTAGCCTTTGATCCTGAAAATCTTCAGGCTCTTCTTCTTCTTGCAAACAGTCACTTCCATACCCCTGCAATTTTCGGTGGAAGTGCACGGAAAGCAGCAAAAACTCTCGATACTCTTAAAAACAGAGAGTATTTAATGTACCCATTTCAACTTTTTACACTCTATGAACTGCGCGGGCTCATTGCTGCAAAGACAAAAAGGACCAAAGAGGCTCTTGATTGGTATCACAAAGCATTAACCTTGTATCCGGGTAATAATTATATTCAAGAACTTATTGATAAGCTGTAATCAGAACCAATTTCAAATCATTTTGAAATTTTCTCATCAATATGTAAAATTTGTGCTCGAATACGCATACCTAAGTGCTTTCATTCGATGATAAAAAGATTTTTCCAAATCAGCTCCAAACCCCAGGCTTGAGAGAATTTGTAATCCGACGGATTTCACTTTTCCTATTTGATAAATAATAATATCATCCTTATTTGGAACCGCAGCAAGCATTACAGAGAATTGTGCAGCTTCTATGATTTTAAAAATACCAAAATAAATTGGTTTATAATTAGTGAGATATACAAAAACAGACTCTCCCGTATATCGATACTGTATCTCCCATAATACTTCCCCAAAATCACGTATTTTTTGCTGAACAAATATTCGGGTTTCGGAAACAAGCTCTTCCAGCTGTAAATCGGGAAGCGGTTTTCTGTTTTCAGGTCCTGACACCCTGTAGGAATCTTCAATTAAAGTCTTTATTCCTTTATCTCTCGTTGAATAGTAGGTAAGTCCTTTCATGCTGCTGTATCCCAATAATCCATTGCATACATCAAGCATGGTGGCATAAGAGAGTACCCCTTTTACCGTATAGAGAAATTCGGATCCCAGAGTGATTCCTTCGGTACCAATCCATTGCAGGACTTCTGCCTCTATTGTTTCAGGACAATTTAAATTTTGCGGAAGCTGGTAAAAGGTTTTTTCTTTTAGCAAATCCGGTTCAGGAAAAGTGCCGGGTTTTTCAGCTGACAAAACTGAGGGTGGTAGCCATATACATAGAGAGAGAAAAATCAGAAACCGGAATGCTTTTTTATCAACCATGTTTACTACTGCATTTTTTTTATATTCAGGATCACAGTAGTATACTATAATAAGGGTATTTCTCAAATCAAAGCTTGACCGGTTTGTGAATTTTTTGTTTTTGGAAATTGGATTGGAAATTGGATTGGCTCTGTTTAACTTGATTAATTTTTAGTCATATGCAAGAAATTCCTTTTACTTTCTGAAAAACAACGAATCAGGTAATCAATCATTGACCAACCAACTCTGTTTATATAGCCTGTACGTAATGATGTTTGAAAATATATTTTTTTTAATCGCTGCTGCAGCCGGTTTATTTGCACTCTATATGGCTGTTAGAAATCTTCTGTTTATTCACCGGAACTCGCTTCGTCCATTTGTAGTAAACGGGCCAATGGTTTCCGTTTTAATTCCTGTTAGAAACGAAGAAAAAACTATTGGCAGGTGTTTGGACTCTTTATTACATCAAAGCTATATGAATTATGAAATAATTGTTCTTGATGATCTCTCATCCGATAATACCCGGGAAATTCTATCTGCATATGAGACTGCACATTGTTCAATTAGTATTGTGCAGGGAAAACCCCTCCCGGAAGGCTGGTATGGAAAAAATCATGCATTGCATCAGCTCGCAGCAGAGGCTCATGGAGAAATTCTATTGTTCACCGATGCTGATACAATACATAAAAAAACAAGCGTCTCTTTTGCTGTAACAAATCTCGAGTATCATAATGTCGATTTTTTATCAGGGTATCCCCGGCAAAATTTCTCGATAAAATCAATTGGCCCGGTTCTGTCACTTCTTTTTTTAAATCTTATTTTTTTTACACCCGTCTGGATACAGAAAAAAAATCCTCATCCGGTTTTTGGTCTTGTACTGGGTCAGTATCTTTGTATTAGATCTTCTGCATATTGGGCTGTCGGTGGGTATGCATCTATTCCTAAAGTTCTGACTGATGATATCCACATGGGAAGGCTTCTCATTAAAAATGGATTCCACCAAGTCTTTCTACGCGTAGGAACCATTGTCTCCTGTACAATGTATGACTCATTTCAAAATGCCGTACAGGGTATAACAAAATGTATATTCGACTTTTTTGATAAAAAAATGACTATTCTCTCTCTATTAATACCTGTTTTTATAGTATTTGTTGTTCTGCCTTCATGGATTTTCATTGTATATCTTTTCGTCTCGCCGCTTTCTATTCCCTTTTTCCTGTACGTGGGAGTTGTTTCTCTCTGTGCAGCCTGGACTATTGTCCTGATGTTTAATCATTTTTCCGCATACACAGCCTTACTTTTCCCTTTGGTTTTTCCTTTGGTAATATATATGCTTTTAAAAGGAATATATTCTACACTAACAAATAAAGGATTTTTATGGAAAAACAGGGTGGTGAAATAACAATAATTCCGGAATCAAAGCTTTTTTCTATCCTTTCCAGAATTGTCTACAGTTTTGTATTTTTACTTCAACTCATTGTGTATCCAATCTTATTCTCTTTTCAGGTTAGGGGAAGATCAAACCTGAAAGGTATCAGAAATGCGGTCTTTATCTCAAACCACTGCCATTATCTTGACCCGGGATTTATTGCCGCAGCCGTTTGGCCTAAAAAGGTTTTTTTTACAGGAATGGAAAAATCTTTTAAAATTCCTGGTTTTTCACTCTTCATACGCCTTCTAAGAAGTCTTCCAATTCCTGAAAAAAATCCCGGAAAAATAGTACGGCCTATTGGAAATTTGATGCATAAACACACTTCCTATTCAGTCCATTTTTTTCCGGAAGGGGAAATGCTGCGAGGTTCACAAACACTCCGGGATTTTAAAACCGGGGCTTTTTCCATCTCACGATTTTTTAATATTCCCATTATTCCCATCGTGGAGATACAGATTAAAAGAAAATTTTTCCCGCCGAAAATTATTATGTTCATAGAGAAACCGCTTTATGCATCAGCCTTCAACGAATATAACTCAAAAAAGAAAAAGTGCGCAGCTGCAGCAAACTTTGCGTTTTCTGTTATGGAAAAAAGATTAAACTTGTATCGTTGATATTTTCCAGATACTATACAAATATGGTTCCAAAAGTATACGGTATAGGAAATCCGCTAATAGATATAATAACCCAAATAACTGAAGAGGATCTTGCTTTGCTGGGACTGCATAAAGGAACTATGCATTTGATTGATGTTGAGCGGCGGAAAGAACTTTTATCTTTCATTTCTGATAAGAATAAAGCATACAGCTGTGGGGGCTCCTGTCCAAATACCATTATTACACTCGCTTCCTTCGGCATACCTGCAGCTATTGCAGGTATGGTAGGGTCTGATGATTTTAGTGATATTTATAAAAACAGACTCATTGAATTATCGGTTTTTGATGAGCTTCACCGATGCGAAGCTCCTACAGGATCAAGTATTATTCTCATAACCCCGGATTCTGAGAGAACTATGAACACGTTTCTGGGAGCGAACCGGTTATTCGGACCTGATAATGTTAATCCAAAGATGATTCATGAGGCAGATTTTTTTCATTTTACCGGTTATATGTGGGATACAGATTCACAAAAACAATCAATTCTTAAGGGCATTTCACTTGCTGAAGAATCTGGAACAAAAATATCTTTTGATATTGCTGACCCTTTTGCAGTAAGCAGAAACCGTATAGCTTTTATTGATTTAATAGAACGGCATGCAGACATTGTCTTTGCAAATAACGAAGAAGCAAGAATTTTATTTGATAACTATGATGCATATGAGTGTGCCAGGAGCATGGGTAAACTTTGTAAGACGGCTATAGTTAAAAATGGGAAAAACGGCTCCTTCATCAGCAATGAGGGTTCAATATATGCTGTTCCGGTGAAGGGGAAAGAACCTGTTGATACAACTGGTGCAGGAGATGTCTATGCTGCGGGTTTTCTGCTGGGTTTGTGCCGTTCTCTTTCCCTGTTTGACTGCGGTCTTCTGGCTTCGTTTCTTGCCGGAGAGATTATTGGCCAGCATGGGGCTCAATTTTCTCCTGAAAAAATACGTTTATTAGCTGATTTGTTAGAAACAAATTCCTGGAAGTAGTGGTGATTTTCTTATTCTCTGCCAGAAAGATAAAAAACATATTCAGAGGATTTACATTTGGAAATATTGGGCTGATTGTGATTACTTGAAACCAATTATACCTTTCGTACATATTTTTAATTTCAGGAAAACGGTCCGCTAAACTTATTTAGTGAATAAAGAAGAAAAGAGTTCATAATTCTTTTGCAGATTGTTGCTTTTGAAAACAGTGGGAACCCCTCCTACGAGGATATCGGCACCAAGTTCAAGTAATTTCCTGCCTATTGGTAAATCCACACCTCCATCAATCTGAATAAAGATTTTCGATTGATGATTTTCAATCAATCTGGACAACGTCTCGGTTTTTAAAAAAGTTTCCACGAGAAAGTTTTGTCCCTCAAAACCGGGTTCTACGCCCATAAGAGTTATATAATCCAAATAGTTTAACAGATACTGCAGCCTCTCAGGGGAAGTGCCAGGAGAAAGAGCTATACCTGCCAGAACACCATTATCTTTAATTAATTTGAGACATCGAATTGGTGCGTGTGCAGCTTCTATATGAAAAGATATTGCATCAGCACCTAAAAGGATCAGCTTTTCAATCCAATCCAGAGGAGTTGTGCACATGAGATGAACCTCTATCTGTTTATCTGTAACTTTCCTCAGATCCCTGATAAAGTTCAGGTTCATTCCTATATTCGGAACAAAGTGCCCATCCATAAAATCAATATGATACCAGGTTATATCCAGATTATTTAATATTGCAATATATTCATTTTGAAGAAAGCTGTTTCCGCACATTAAAGATGGGCTAATTCCGGCTGCAATTTTTTTTACTGCCATTTGACTCTCCGTAATTTATATATTGCATCACACTACATACAAAGTATATTTTGTCTTCACATTAACAAAATTTGAAAGAACCACACTTATTATTGACATATCCAGCAAATGAAGTATTATAATATCATAGTACGATATTATAATTAATGCAAGTATCAGGAGTGGCTAATTGAAAGAGATACATGTCAATCTTAAGCGGTTTGATATACCCAAAAAGTACGGCGGTCTTTGCCCTGTCATGGATTCTTCAGAGTGGATAAAGAATATAATAGAAGAGACAATTCATCTTGGGCTTGGCGATATTGAAGGGCTTCGTATATGTTATTTTCTTCCTGAGAGCCTAATCCAGCCGGCCTCACTAGTTTTGAAAAGTAGTGGTAAAAATCGGAACCTGTTTATTGGATCTCAGAGTGTCTTCAGAAATGATGTATCACCCGGAAAGAATTTTGGGGCATTTACCACAAATCTCCCTGCAGCGGCTGCTAGTAATCTCGGAGCCGCCTGGACAATAATCGGTCATTCCGAGGAACGGAAAGACAAAGAAGAGATACTCCAGGCTTATGATTCAGAAATCCTGAAATTCGGCACTGCTGCGGAGAAAGCTGGAAATGTTATCAATTCACTGCTAAATCAGGAAGTTCTGACAGGAATGAAAGCTGGTATGAATATCCTGTACTGCGTCGGTGAGACCGAACTGGAGCGGGGCAGTGATGATTTTTCCCGTCAGAAGCCGAGAATAATCAAAATTCTCCGTTCCCAATTAATTCAGGGACTTGCAGGTCTTGCAGATTTTCCTCTCCGGGAGCTGGTTATCGGTTATGAACCCCGTTGGGCAATTGGTCCTGGCAAAACACCGCCTGATGCAGACTATATAGCGTTTGTTTCAGCCTCGATAAAGAACATTTGTTTTGACTTGTTCGGGCGAGAATTCCCTGTAATTTATGGCGGCGGATTAAAAGAGGGCAATGCGGCAATGATTGCAGGAATTCCAACAATTGACGGAGGGCTTGTTGCGTTAACACGTTTTACCGGCGAGATCGGTTTTTTTGTGGAAGATTTTCGGATCATTGTTGATAAATATTTGCAGTAACAAGTACTATGGGTATTCCAAGATACATTAGCTTAAATAGGTATGTCTGTGAAGTAATCCTTAAATATCAGCAAGGCTGCACCTACTGTAAATCCCTTATTTTCAAGAGGGAGATACGATAAAGAAAAATCCATCCGGGATAAAATCCTCTTTCTGATCTCTTCTTCCAGAGGTTTGAGAATTACATCTCCATCTGTACCGAAATGCCCACTGATTATAATGTGCGGTATGTTTAGAATAATTAACGTATGAGCAATGCTCTTTCCCAGATACCCTACAGTTTTCTGTATAATCTTTGCTGCAGCTTTGTCTCCATTCTTGGCCTGTGAGAACAGTTTCGGAAGGTTTTGTAAAAGTTCTTCCTGGGGCGGATCATCATGAGCTACGTCTTTCTGAAGAAGAACTTTTTGTAAATATTGTTTGTATAAACGATTTTGATTAACTTCTGTCTGAAGACAGCCCTCTCTCCCGCATACACACTTAATCCCATTTTTATTAACTGTCATATGTCCGATTTCGCCTGCATGTTCCTGATGGCCGTAATATAAATTTCCATTGAGAAATATGCCGGAACCGATACCGGATCGAATTGTTATTAACATAAAGTCATCATGCGAAAAGGTTCTGTTTTCCCACTTTTCAAACACTGTATACACTCTGACATTAATATCAACTAAAACTCTTGTGTTAAGATATTCTTCTAAAAATAGAGATATCTCTGTCGAATTATTTACATTATGCTTAATCCAGGACTCTTTTCCAATTCCGGGAAGACCTATTCCGATCCCGGATAATATGTTTTTATCTGAAACATACTGAGTCATAAATTGTGAAAGGCTTTTTGAGAGAAATATTTTTAATGCTTTAATATCAAGGTTGTCCGGTGTATCGAGTGTTGAGCCCGCTAGGATAGTACCTTTTAAGTTTGTGAGAATTATTTTTGTCTGCTTATACTCAACATCAACCCCGATTGCCAGAGGGCTTTTACTTGACAGCCTGTATATCTCAGGATTTTTACCCTGTCCCGATGCTCGTTTTAGAATTCCTGCATTTTCTATTACCCCGCTTTCAAGTAAACGGTTAATCAGCTTTACTGCGGTAGCCCATCCCATATGTCCTTTATTACAGATTTCGGGTTTTGTAAGGGAACCGGATTTGTTTAGAAGTGTAAGAATTATTTTTTCATTTTCATTCATTTCGTCAATATATTACTCTTAATAAAGAGTTTCTGTAAAGGATGTTCAGCTTGACTGTCAGTGAAAAATAAAATAATATCGTATTACGATAAAGAAAACGTTTTCAGCACAAATACGTTTTTGCATGTTTACCGGGAGGACACATAATGTCGGTACAGGAAAAACCCAATATACTGTTTATATTGTCGGACGATCAAGGTCTGTGGGCAACGGGGTGTTATGGGAATCATGAGATAAGAACACCAAATATAGATCGGCTCGCTTCAAGTGGAGTAAAATTTAATAATTTTTTCTGTACATCGCCGGTCTGCTCTCCTGCAAGGGCAAGCTTATTAACCGGAAAAATTCCATCTCAACATGGTGTTCATGATTGGATCCGGGATGGCAACATGCCTCCTGATGCATTCAAATATTTGGATAATATAACCTGTTATACTGATATCCTTAGTAATAACGGCTATGTTTGCGGATTGAGCGGGAAATGGCATTTGGGAGATAGTATGATTCCCCAGCATGGTTTTTCTCACTGGTTTTGCCATCAAAGCGGTGGGGGGGTGTATAATGATGCACCGATGATCCGCAACGGGGAGCCTGTCAAAGCTTCCGGATATATAACTGATGTTATAACCGACGATGCAATTGCCTTTATTGAAGAGAATATGGACAGACCTTTTTATGTAAGTGTAAATTATACTGCTCCCCACAGCCCATGGACATGCCATCCGCAGGAAATTGTGGATTCGTATGATGAGTGCTCCTTTGAATCCTGTCCTCAGGAGGCTCTTCATCCCTGGGCAGGCCCATTAACGTACCGGTCATATGGAAACAGGGAGCTGCTTAAAGGTTATTTTGCTGCAGTTACAGCGATGGACAACAATATTGGGAGAATTCTAAGTAAACTTGATAATCTGGGACTGAGAGAAAATACTATGATAATTTTCTCCAGCGATAACGGTTTTTCTTGTGGACATCACGGCTTTTGGGGGAAAGGAAACGGAACATTCCCAATAAATATGTATGACAATTCGATTAAAGTTCCCTTTATTATTAGTCATCCCGGCAGAATATCTCCAGATACAACAGTTGATGGGTTAGTAAGTCAATATGATTTTTTTCCATTCCTACTTGATTATCTTGGACTCCCAAAGATAACAGATTCTGGTTTTCCCGGAAAAAGTTTCTTGTCCCAGTTAACGGACAGTTCTGATAAGGGGAATGATACAGTGGTGGTATATGATGAATACGGTCCTGTTCGTATGATCCGGACTAAGGAGTGGAAGTACATACACCGATATCCTTTTGGGAACAATGAGCTGTATAATGTAAAAGACGATCCGGATGAAAGAATTAATGTAATAGATGATATATCCGGCAGAGCAGTTGTAGAAGAACTGCGCAGCTCTCTGGCACAATGGTTTTCCCGGTACGTGGATCCGGATAAAGATGGATCCCGTTTTCCGGTTACCGGATCCGGGCAGCGAAGAAACATAGGTACATATTTTGGAGAAGAATGTTTTTATAATGATAGAATTGTATCGACAGAAACAGGTTTTCCTTCTGTACGGGATTGGGAAAATGCTGAAGATATGGATAAGCTTATTTCTGATAAATAAGCTTTGCCGGAGTCAGAACTCATAATATCAGTACTTATTATATGTGTTTTGTAATACGGCTTTTCTGGTTTTCTATTAGTATTTTCCATAATCATGATATGCTTTAAATAGAGCCTCAACATTTTCTGCAGGTGTGTCTGCTTGTATGTTATGGGAGGTACATGCTATAAATCCCCCCCCAGGTGCCATTGCTTCGAACAAAGATTTAACATGTTCAGCTACATCAGCTGCTGACCCATGTGGTAAAACTTTCTGAATGGAAACTCCTCCCTGAAATGAGAGTTTCTTACCGAACTCTTTCTTCAATAATTTCGGGTCCATAGCAGCAGCTTCTGGCTGGATTGATTGAAGAATATCCAGTTTACATTCTATCAATTCCGGAATGAGTGTATAAACGGAACCGCAGGTATGGTGCATTACCTTAGCTCCATAACTTTGTCCTAACTCATTAAACTCTTTAAAACCATTTTTTAAGAATTTTTTCCATAAAGGCAAAGAAATTAATCCTCCATTTTGAGATCCAAAGTCATCACCTGTACAAAATATATCAATTTTACCTTTTGCTGCTTCAAGAATTCTTCTTCCATATTCCAGATAAAAAGAGGTAATTCTACGAAATATTTCCTCTGCAATTTCAGGATTTATAAGCATATCTATTAATATCTGTTCATATCCCCGAATATACATTGCCGGTTTCAGTTGTGCTATTCGGTTCAGCCGATCTCCCATAAATACAACAACTCGTTTATTTTCAAGTATTTTATTGCACTGCTGCTCAATTTCACTATAATCAAACCAGTCTGCAGAGGGCCAATGGTTATATTCAGCAATTTCTTCAACAGTTTGAAAGTTTTCCAATGGGCTTTTTACTACTTCTTTATAACTCTCAAAATTTATGTTAACTTCACGCCGGGGAACTCCCCAAAGATCTGTATTTGCTGCAAGGGCTTTGATTTCTCTTTTTTTCTCTATATATCTCGGCCCGGACATATACCGCACATCAACATCATACTTTTCCAGAAACTGCTCATAGGGTATATGGAGCTCTTTTTCAACTTTTCTTTTCATCCCGGACGAAACCCAGCAGTCAATCGGAACCCTGTCCGGTTCCTGGTGGCTCAAACTTAAAAAAGTTCTTTCTCTTGAATCCAAAGGTGCTCTCCTTTCCGGTGTTTAACTATTTCCTGATTAATATTTTCTTTACAAATGATCCGGCTTTTTCCGAGGCGGTTTTAGGGTCATTCGTGTTCAGTTCAAAGACGATCTCCTCATTGTATCCAAAGCTCTGCAGAAGACTGAATACTTCCTGCCAGTTTGTCGATCCTTCACCCGGAATCTGATGATCATCCAGTTGCCCTCCATTATCATGAACATGCAAATGTATCAGATGATGTTTCAGCTTCTTTATGATTTCAGTAACCGGCGAATCAATTAAACTGTGATGCATATTTGCATGTCCGGTATCGATGCATATACCTAAAGATTTACTAGCAGGATGATCAGCCATAGCCGCTATTACCTGTAGCAGAATATCCATAGGTCCATTTTCAAGTGCAATCCGTATTGAACGTTTAGAGGCTTCTGAGAGTATTCTTCCAATTAAAATTTTTTCTTTACTGCTTAATATCAACCCACTTTCAAAATCCCAGGTACCGGTCTGTAATCCAAATGATAATGGATGGCAGACAAGAGGGTCTGCTCCGATAAATGCACAAAAATCCAATTCTTCTAATAAGACTTCCATTGAGAATTTTTTTTTCATTTTTGTATGGGCACTGAATTTGGGAATTCCAATACAGATTTCCTTAATGTGTTCCCAATTTGACCGTCTGAAAAATGTTTGATCTGCAGTCCAGTCAAGCCAAAATTCTACGCCGAATCCCTGTTTTTTAATTTCTGACAGATTCTCTTCTAGACTGGCTTTATCCCCATAACACTTTAGATAATTCCAGGTACTTACACTTAACACTATTTTCCGCCTTCTTATAGCAGCATAATCAGCTATAATTTATCGGGAGCTCATGATTTGCAGGACTAATATTTCCTTCTATCTGCAAATGTAGTATATGCAATTTTTTATTTTTTTTACAGTGTTTACAATTTTTATAATAGCAACATAAGACAAAAATTGTCAAGAAAATTATAATACGGCCATAGATTTTACTGAGTTTTCAATTATATTTAAGGATCAGGCAGGGGTGTAAGAGGTGTCAGGGGCGTCAATTCAAAGTGTTTATTCAAAGTTATGCATTATTTGTGTTTAAGAATTCATATATCTGCTGATTTCAATGGTAATAAATTCCAATACTGCCAATTGTGCTATTCGGGGTTGGCAAGAATAACTTCCTAATATATTTTCAGGAACTGTAGTGAGCAAATTAATATCAGCATATTTCGCTAAAGAAGATGATGCAAAATTTGTCATACCAATTGTATATACTTGGTTTTTCTGAGCATTTTTGAGAGCAAAGACTACTTCCTGGGTTTCGCCTGAATGGGATATACCGAATATAACATCGTTCTTATCCAATTGATTTACAATACGTTCTATTTCTACACGATCCGTCAGATAATGACAATATATTCCCAGGCCAAGCAGGCAATCGTTGAAAATTCTGGCAACACCGGCAGAACCTGCAAGACCTATTATTATTATTTTTTCCGCCTCAATTATTTTTTTTGAAACAGCAGCAAGTTCGCTTTTAGTTATATTTGATATTGATTTATGTATATCCTGATGTAAATTTTCAGTAAACTTTTCACGGATTATCTGGTAACTATCATTATAATTAATTTCTTCATATATAGTTACTCCTCTTTTTAATATTTCCGGAACCAGAGCTGCTTTAAAATCCTGATAACCGGAAAAACCCAGGGTTCTGCAAAATCGTAATACTGATGCATCACTAACCGAACATTTCTCAGAAATTATCTGAAGAGAAGCAAGAATTGTTTTATCAGGATGAAGCTGTACATAATCAGCAACCTTTTTTTCTGCTTTACTTAATTTGTTGTAGTTTTTTTCCACAAGGTACAGTGGGTTCTTCACATTATTCATATTGCTTCCAATGTCTCCTTATGCCAGCTTTCAGTATTCTGTTTATGTTAGTTCCATTATCAGTACGATGTCAAGATATCGCTTTGCTCCATTTGCTGCAGCAACACACTTAAAAATAGATTCTGTTCTTCACCGGAAGAATTAATAATTATTTTTTCTTGACATTGAATCTTGCAGGGGCTAAAATGTAGCATAAACAACATTATTTAGTATTTATTGTATATACTTTTCATGGGAGAGCCCCGGTCTGTGTAAAAATTTTTATTTCAAAAACAATACCGTTTTAAGCAGGATAAGATTTTACGCAGTAAGCTTATGCTTTTTTGAGTTTGAATATATGTAATTCGGGTACAGCTGGTTTTTGTTTTTAGATTAAAATTATTTTTTTGTATATTTAGCTCTATTATGAGCATAATATATTCTTAACCAAAGGGGAGTTTTTATGAAAAAATTTATTCTCATTTCTTTATTCTTTATTCTCGTTTGTTCTTTTGTAACGGCTTCAGGGCAGGCTGAAGCCGATGGTGAGGTTACTAATTCTGAAATTACTCAAACCAGAACAGAAGTAACCCATCTCACCTTTTACCGATACTCAAATGCAGCACATAACCTATATACACTTCCATTAATTGAAGCATTTGAAAATGAAAATCCACTGATTAAAATCGATTCAGTTGAAGTATCGAGTGGAGGGTTCGAGGCATTAGCAACAAAAGTTCTTCTTGCCTTAGCAGCTGGAACACCTCCTGATGTTTGTGAGATGGGATACACGCTTATAAAAACCATGGTTGAAAGCGGCAGCACCGTACCTCTTGATCGTTTTATACAATCAGACAGTGCTTTTCAAAAACAAAAACTAAATTCATCTATGATGAATCTAGGTAAAGCAAATGGGAAACAATATTTAATGCCCCTTGGAGTAAGCACTCCTGCAATGTTTATTAATAGAGATCTTTTTAAGAAAGTCGGTTTAGATCCTGACAATCCGCCAAAGACCTGGGAAGAGACAGAGAAAGCAGCTCAGGTATTAAAAGATGCAGGATATGATGGCGTTATATGGAGTTGGACAACCACTGGAAACTGGATTTTTCAGTCGATGATAGAGAATGCCGGGGGTCAGATAGCAAATGAAGATGCTACAGAAATATTCTTTGACAAACAGCCGGGTGTTAACACCATGGAATATCTGCAAGGTTTGGTTGCAAAAGGGTTAATGTCGGTAACAGACCAGGTTATTCCGTCTTTTTATACAGGAAACCTGGGAATGATTATTTTGTCCAGTTTTAATCGTGTTACTATTCCAAAAAATGCAACGTTTGAGGTATCAATGGCATCAATGCCGACTCCAACCGGTGATTTAGAGACGATAAAACTTCCTGCCGGAGGAAAAGGGTATATGCTGCTTGCAAAAGATGAGGAACGACAGCAGATATCCTGGGAATTTATCCGGTATCTAGGGCTGCCCATTACCCTTAAAGCAAAGCCGGACAACTTAATCACCTTCCAACAGCGCGATACCCATACACATAATTTGAAATTTAGTATATCCCTGCCAGAGCAGCTGATGTCCAGGAGGCGGATCACTATTGCGTCCTAAA
>JADHUD010000152.1 GCA_016784705.1 Spirochaetia bacterium
GCTTCCTTTTCAGACTCGGAAAATCCACATTCAGGGGCAGCTACGTATTGAAGGGCGCATATCTTCTGACAATCGTGCTTGAAGATCAAACTTACCGGACAACCAAAGACATCGACTTTCTGAAAACCGGTAAGACCGACACTGACAGCATCAGAGAATCTCTGGAATCAATCTGTACAATCCAATATCCCGAGGATGCGGTTGTATTCGACATTGCATCCATTTCGCTCCAGGATATCCGGGAGCAGAATGTCTATCACGGACAAAGGGCGAAGCTCCGGGCTACCATCGGGAAGGCACGGGTTATCTTGCAAATTGACATCGGTCATGGAGACTCGGTATTCCCCGATCCTGTCACAAAGGAGATACCATCTTTGCTTCCGATGGATGCACCGCATATTGAATCCTATCCAATAGAAACGGTCATTGCTGAAAAGCTGGAAGC
Organism: Spirochaetia bacterium; assembly: GCA_016784705.1. Taxonomy (GTDB): domain Bacteria; phylum Spirochaetota; class Spirochaetia; order JABMQR01; family JABMQR01; genus JABMQR01. The sequence goes on from JADHUD010000152.1 coordinate 446, forward strand.
CGCAGTTTACTTGAGCCTGCTTACCAGCAGGATGAAAGACTTCTATGATCTCTACATTATCACCATGGCTTTCTCGCTTGACTACCGGGATCTTCAGAATGCGGTACAGCAGACATTCCACAGGCGTAATACGGCACTCCCGACCGAGATGCCTATTGTCTTTTCTGAACAGGTATATCAGGATGAAACGAAACAGACACAGTGGAAAGCATTCACAAGGAAACTGCGTAATGAACACTCGGCTCTGCCCCTGGAAAAAGTTATAAAGCAGATTTCCAGATTCTCGGCTCCATTTTGGACCCGGACTGATCCAGGGCCGATGACCTGGAACCCGGACTCAGGTTGGTTGTAAGCGTAAACTCGTCAACGTTGAAAAGCAGGAATCAGCGACTGCCTCTGGGGAGATCCAAGCGTGCCAGTCACCGCACCCACATAACCCTCGTAACTTAAAAGACGGGTTGTAGTAATTAATTGCAAGGTAGATACTTGTAAATCTGTCATCTTGAGAAGGGTTAGGGTTCTGAGTGGAGCCTGGTAATTGAAACATAATATTTTGAAACTATTAGCCCCAATATTATAATTGATGGTTCTTTTAACGGGAATATCCCAAATGATTTTTGGCTAACGGTGCCAGGCAGTGTTAGCACATCACTCTGTATAAGCATTATAAAATTATATAATATCCTGCCAAAAACCTTTTAAAAATCTCTCCTCCATGCTATAATTAGTTAATTAATTTACATATTTTCTGCCGTTGAAGAACCAGAATGCGCATACTAATATTGTTTTTCAACTAGTCCAACGTCTCCTCCAGGAAACCCTCACGTTTCCGGCTTCTTTAACACAGAGAAATCCCGATTTAAAGTTAGCAAGCCTTAATTCTGGAGGAAAATATATGAAAACAAAAAAATCAGAGTTTATATTAATGCTGCTTGTATGTTCTTTATGTACCGGTGTTCTGCCGGCTTTCGGGGAAACTGCTCCATCCCCCCGGGATGATGACAGTTGTATAAATCTACTGGTAACTATCGAAACAACATCCGATCATACCACAGTCATCTTTACCGATGACAATCCGATAGTATTTGCCTCTGCGGTCTGGTTTGAACCTGAAGCAGCATTTTCGATATCAGGAAATGATATCAGTTTGCAGCAGCCAATTGAGAATGCCGTGCAAAACCATCAATGTAAAGTAAAATATTTTATCCAGATACAGAAACCCGCAAATGAATTAGTGAATTTCTACATCGATCGGGGACATCTCGGTAAAACAACCGTGGACCTGCAGCCCTTCTACTTTTCCGGAAACAAATTTGTAGATGAACCTCAATCATTTATTTGGAATGGTAAGCAGCAAACCGACCCCAATACTCAACTCTATGCCGTACCCACTGCAAATTTCACCCCATGGCACTGGGGAAATTGGGAGGACTACCTCATTAATTACCCCTTGAACCAATTAGTTGAATCCTGGAAACAAGCAATCCTCGCTCAAAAATATGATGATACCATCTACTGGGACGATGCCATCCATATAACCCATTTTTCAGCTGAAGAATATATTGAGCAAAGTGCTGAAATGAGTTTTGCTGAGCCGAATGATTTCGATCCCGGACAGATGCAATTTGCGGCACCAATCTATCAATATGACAGATCAGAAAACCAGATATACATATTCCTGTTCGGTTATTATCAAGGGTTTCAGTTTTCAGACTCCCTGCTTATCGAAGAACGTGACTATGAATATAAAATACGTAACCACCTCCTAAGACCGGGGGTCGATTTTCCCGGAGATGAGCATCTCTATGAAAATTGAAGAAAATGGAAAAGTTAATTCAGGAGGATGTTATGAATTATAGAATTTATAAAATACTACTGTTACTGCTAATGATTAGCGCCATACTCTGTGGGTGTCAGACAGTTGAAAGCAGGATGGAAACGGCTGCAGATTCACATGAGCCAGCTATTACTGTTGAGGTTAATGCGGAGCTAAAGGCTGATGAACCGGAGGCTGCGTATTCCCGTGAAGAAGATACTGAACAGGCAATACTGCTCGTAATCGAGAGCACGACTGAATGGGCAGCTGTATATTTCTCCACTAAAGTTGAAATAATCAATGCATCAATATTCTGGATCAGTGAAGATACAAATTCTGGAATAGATCCCTGGGGAGTTTATATTGGTCAGGATTATGAATCAGCAGAGCAGGGCAATGCTGTCAGAGCAGGGTACTATATCGAGTACAGATCAGCACAAAAAGATGTATTCGATTTTACTATAGAGAAGAGCTGTGAAGGAGAAACGGCTGTCAGTATCGGCACGGCCACCTCTGTCCCGGACGGCAGCATCCCCATTTTGCAGACAATGCTGTGGAAGGGTGACAGAAATGGGCCCCATTCCTATCAGAGTTTTTCAGCCATTATTCCCGATATAGAGGGGGATGATAGCCGTTATAGACCCTCTCTATCAGAGGAATTGACCGGTGAACTGGATCAATTAGCAAAAAGATGGTGCAGTATAATCCTAGATCCATCCGAGGTAATTGATGTTTTCTGGCCGGATGCCCTGCAGCAGTTCTGGATTGACGAAGGAATAGAAACGGAGAATGCTGTTTCAGCTCTAAGGCAGGAGCGGCAGATAAGAGAGGAACAACTTAACAATCCAGACAGGTTTGATTATGATGCTATTGTTTTCCAAGAACCTATCAGGTTTCTTCTTACCCCGGCACTTCTGGAACCTGAAGCCCCTGAAATTCTCTACCTTATAACCGGTGATTACCTGGGAAACAAATTCTCCGACACAATCAAGTTCACTCAAAGAGATTCAGAATGGAAAATTGAAACGGTTCTCTTCAACCCCTAGGTCTTCAAGCGTGCCAGTCACCGCACCCACAAATTTGGAAATTGTTTCGACGCAGGCCTAACGAGGCCATGAATGTTCTTTTCCTGAAACGTTGTCTTTTAGTTGTATTCTCAGCAAACCTGAAATCATAATTATTTTTTAAATCAAAAAAGAGAAACATCCAGCAGTGAGAGATTGAATTTTGGGAATGAATAAAATTTCAACGAGGGTGAAAGATTGGGAAGGAATTTAATATTGTGAAAGTTGGTTATGAGGAATTGAAGAAACAAAAATATATTGTAGAATATATAAAGAAAAATGGAAGTGACAACGCTATTGTCATGGTTTTTGCAGGGGAGCAAAAAAATTCACACCACCGTACGCATTACAGTTCATTTGAGTCAATATTTTTGTAACCCGGGACTTTTTGGGAAATTTGGGGCTTTGCCTGTCTTAAGACAATCTGCCGACCTTGCAGATTGTTCAATCTTGCACTATTTATATTTTGTGCTATATTAAAATTGAAATGAAAAGAAAAATTATCGTAAATGACAAGATGCAAAATGGTTTTACCTATGATCTCACCGAGCCAGCAGGTAAAAATTTTCATCCTGAATTCAAGCCGGAGTTGACCCCTAAAGATATGCTGGAGATGGGAGTTTTTGGTGGGAAGTATATGACAGATTGCCAAGATGAGTTTCCCCGGAATTGGTTTGAGAAGGCAAAGCTATGCAGTACTAAGCATGACCCTAATCTTAATTTCTTTGGTATTAATGCATCTAAACCTCTTAGTTATTGGAAATCCAAAGGGTGGATTTATGAAGAGGACCCAAGAGGTTGGTTTCAATGGTATTGCAGATATTACATGGGACGAAGGGCCCCTTTTGATGAGTGGCAGATAAAAAGATGGAAACAGATGGTAAGGCATATTGCTCAGATAAAAAAGAATTGCCCCAAAGGTTTCTTAGAATGCAGGAAAAAACAGAGACAAGCATTACTTCATTGGTCTTATGACAGCAGAAGGATTTAATATGAAATTTGCAAAACCGATAGTTATAGTTAGTTCATGCCTTGAATTTGATAAAGTCAGATATAATGGACAGGTCATGCCTTGCAGCATTGTTAAAGAGCTTGAGCCCTTCGCTACTTTCATTAAAGTTTGTCCTGAATATGAAATAGGTCTTGGAGTACCAAGGGATCCTATCCGAGTTGTGAAAAAAGATGGAGATTACAGGTTGATCCAACATAATACCAACAGAGATGTTACTGATGAAATGAATTTATTTTCAGAAACATTTGTGAATGGTATTGATAAGGTAGATGGCTTTATTTTTAAGTCAAAGTCACCCACAATGGGACTAAAAGACATAAAGGTGTATTCTGGAATGAAGGGATCTCCCGTAGTAGAAAAATGCAGTGGATTCTTTGCAGGAAAAGTAACCTCTAACTATAATGGTTATCCAATTGAAGATGAAAATAGGTTACGAAATAACAGAATTAGGGATAATTTTCTCACCAAGCTATTTTTGTTTGCTAGATTTAGAGAGTCTAAATCTTTACACAAATTTCATGAAGAAAATAAATTGTTGTTAGAATTTTACAAAAATGATTTATCAGGAGTTGATGAAGACAATTATTTTGAGAATATCCTTACTATTATGGATCGACCTCCAGGCGTAGACCAGATTCTGGAATTTTTTCATCACTTAATTGGGGATGACCCGATACTCGATAGATATAAGAGTAACAGAATTAGTTTTGAGACTCTAAAGGAATTGGCCAAGACTAAAATAGATGAAGAATTGCTAACACAAACATTCTTTGAACCCTATCCTGAAGAACTGCGTGCTGAAGTTGAAAATGATCGAGAACGAGATTACTGGAAGTAAGTAATATGGCAATCTATGCTTATTCTCGAATAAAAAGATTTGGTAATATATCAATTCCTTGCATCAGATTTCGTCTTTTATCATGAAGTTTGTATCTGTAATCTGTGTGGCAAATTCTTCGTTGCGCTCAGGAACGAGGACGATACGGGTGCCAGGCTGTGCACTCACATAACCCCGCAACTCAAAAGAAAGACGGGTTGTAGTAATTAATTGCAAGGTAGATACTTGTGAATCTTTCAATTTGAGAGGGGTTTGGGTTCCGAGTGGAGTATGGCACTTGAAACATATAACCCACATAACTTCATGGCAGGGTCAGCGTTTTCTCAGTCGTTATTATGTCCTATCTTGAAATAACGAGCACGAATAGGACTTCTTATTTCAAAATAGCTTTACATATTGAAATAAGCATGCTACTGTAAGGTGTGTTATTTCAATTTACAGCTGAGGAGATTCACGGGATGGAGAACAGGGCAGGCATGTTCAAGTCACAGCTTTACGGGGAAATGGCATACCAGTCGTTCCTTCCTTCACCGCTTCCGCCGAACCCTCCTGTCATGATCGATGATGAGATGACTCAGTTGCTCATCCAGGCGAACACATGGATTGCCAAATTGGAGAGCATCTCATCGTTGATCCCGCATATTGCATTGTTCGTGTCGATGTATGTGCGCAAGGAGGCCTTGATGTCGTCCCAGATCGAAGGTACCCAGTGTACGCTGGAAGATGTGCTCGATCCGACGTTGGAGTTGAATGCGAACCGGGATGTTGCGGATGTCATCAACTATATCAAGACTGTCGATTACGCGATCAATCGCTTGCAGGAGTTGCCGCTATGCAGCCGGTTGATCAGGGAAACCCATGCAGTGCTGATGGAGGGCGGCAGAGGTCAAGAGAAGAGCCCCGGTGAGTTTCGCACCTCACAGAATTGGATCGGTGGGGAAGGGGTCTCTTTGAAGAGGGCGCGGTTCACTCCTCCTCATCCTGATGACCTGGCTGCAGCGATGACCGATCTGGAGAAGTATATAAATGCGCCCGACACCCTTAACGTGCTTACC
>JADHUD010000153.1 GCA_016784705.1 Spirochaetia bacterium
AAAAGTTGTTTGACTACCAAAGGGCTGCACGCAGCACTGCATGGAGATCTTTCTCATCTTTACAGCAAAGTAGTACAGCTCTATTTTGATGAATATGATTGGATAGGGTATTCATATCTTGAAGTTTTGGATATTTATATTCTGGATACTATACAGGATACTGCCCTGTTCTCACTTAACCTCCTGGCCAGGAATGCATTACACTATATCAGTAATGAAGATCTGTACGGAAAATTTGCCCGTGCTTTTCCCTTTTTTGACGAAATGACGAAGGCTGTCATAACTAAACCGAATCCTTCATATTTTTATCACTATATCTTCATCTTGCGTTTTTGCATGTTTCTTGGGCTGGTTGAAGAAGAGGAGACAGCTGATGCCGGTTCAACCAAACGTGAGTATTCAATGCCGCGTATAAGGATCACGCCGCTCTTTCGGAAGCTGTTTTTATGGAAAGCATAGCCCCGTGCCAGGTGCTTTTTGCAAGTTTATGCAAGTTTTGGGGGTGAGAGGGTGCGTAAGTTGTTTTTTGTAAAAGAATTAGCAGTTTTGAAATTCTGGGATGGCATTCGAGGTATCCTGGCACCGGATGCAAGAAAGAACAAGTTTTAATTATTTCGGTTTTTTTTGTCTTTTTTCTATTGTCTGAAATTCTGAATAAGAAACAATGGAATTATCTGACAGATTGTGGATGTTCTACAGCTGTCATTACAGCAGATGAATTTTATCTGGAAGGGGTAGCGGAATACCGGCCTTACCGGCAAGGCGATCGGCAGTGAGCCTGAAAAGCCGGTAAGAACAGCCGGGTATGGAGCGAGGGGAAGGCTTTCCCCCACAAAGCATAGATTTACCTGATGAAGAGAATAAGGGTGACAGGCAGTGCATCCAACCGCGCCCACACAACCCTCGTAACTTATAAGACGGGGTGTAGTAATTAATTTTATGGTATATACTTGTGAATCTTTCTACTTGAGAGGGGTTCGAAGTGCAGCCTGGCATTTGAAACCTAACCCATAACCCACACAACTTCATGGAAGGATCAGCGTTTTTTTTGCCTGCTGTTTGCTCTGATGTATTGTTCAAAATACTTTTTGAACAGACCGCAGTTCATTGTTCCAATTCCACTGAATGTTTCTGTCTTGTCTATGGCGGTAGTGCTGTATGGCGCCTTCAGCAACCACAAGGTTTGGCGGAGAAGGGCAGGGGACATCAGCACAAGTTTGCGCTGTCGTATCTATCAGCCTGAATATGCTGAATAGTATTAGCGCCTTGGGAAAGGTGCTGGTTTTTAAGGCGTGCATTTCTTGTTGCTGCAGGCCATTTCAGGAAGGTGACAAAAATAAATCGCATTGTTGCAAGAAATGTTGTACAATCAAACAGCACCTGCGAATTGGAGGGTTTTGAAAATTATATCGTATTTTCAGGAAGAGGATATGTTTGTTTTTCAATCTGCTGAGTTGCTTCAGGTCTTGTGCCTGGAAAATCTGGAATCGCTGATTCGTAGGATAGGGATATTTGGCGGGTTTTGCTCACTAAATTTGGCAGATGTTTGAAACACTTAACGGCAGTGCTAGAATCCATGGCTGATAATTTCTTGCATGCTGGTAGCACGAGGAGACGATAGGTGAATGGAGATAGGGACAAGCTGAAGATAATGGTGTCTTCGACTGTGTATGGAATTGAAGAACTGCTCGATCGCGTATATGCGCTTTTAACCTCCTTCGGTTACGACGTCTGGATGTCTCACAAGGGAACGGTTCCCGTTTTTTCCAATCGAACTGCGTTTGAAAACTGTCTGCAAGCTGTGAAGGTTTGCGATTTATTCCTGGGGATCATTACACCCAACTACGGAAGTGGTCAGAATCCCAAAGAACCATCAAGTCTCTCCATCACACATCAGGAGATCTTGAAAGCAATCGAGCTTAAAAAACCTCGGTGGCTGTTGGCTCACGAGAATGTTGTATTTGCTCGTTCTCTGCTTAACAATCTTGGCTATAAAGGCAAAAAAGGACGGGGGAGATTGATCCTTAAGAAGAACCATGTTTTTACAGATCTGCGCATCATTGATCTCTACGAAGAGGCCACCATTGATCATGAATCACCTGATACCGTTCCTTTGGATGAACGAAAAGGTAACTGGGTGCAAAAGTATCATTCCAACAATGATGGTTCAATTTTCGTAAGCTCCCAGTTCTTCCGCTATCAGGAAGTTGAGGAATTCATCCGAGAAAACTTCGAGGACGGAGAGCTGTTTCATAAAAATGGAGGGACTTCATGACTCCGGAACAGATCAAAAAACTACTCTCTCTCGGAGAAGGTCAGAGCATCGAATTTAAGTCTTCCATCCGCTACCTTGAGGGGTTGGGCAAGGTTGTTTGCGGATTTCTGAATAGTTCTGGCGGCTACTTGATTTGCGGTGTGAAAGAAGGGGGGGAGGTAATCGGCATTGCCGATGCTCAAAAAGAAATAAACCGGCTTCAGCAGTATTTGATAGAAAACATTTCTCCGAAGGCTCTTGTTGCGGTGCAAGATGAACGACTGGAGAAAAAACCGGTAATCATCGTTGAGGTTTCATTAGGGAGAGATGTGCCGTATGCTTTCAAAGATGTCATTTACATTCGCACTGGTGAACACACTCAAGTAGCAGAGGCCAAAACCATCCGCGATATAGTGATGCGGCATCAAATTGAGCCGGAACGATGGGAGCGCCGCTTTTCTTTCGCTGATATTGAGGAACATGTTGATGTACAAGAGGTAAGAGCGGCTGTGTTAGCTGCTGGGAATGTGCGTAGGGTATTATTTCGGGATGAAAAAAACATCTCCATGGTCTTGGAAGACTTCTCGGTTGCTCGGTACGGACGATTGACGAACGGTGGTGATGTTCTTTTTACCGCAAATCCTGCCATCCGATTACCACAGACTCGAGTCAGAGCTATGCGTTATAGTTCAGACAAGACCGGCGATAAATTCAATGACATGAAGTATTTTGAAGGTTCGCTGCACCACATCTTCGAGGATGCCTATGCGTTTATCATTCGCAATACTTCCAGTATTTCCACGTTTATCAAAGGTAGTCCCAAACGTCAAGATACTCCTCTATATCCCGAAGAAGCGATACGCGAGGCTTTGATCAACGCTCTGGTACATCGTGACTATAGCGCGGCATCCGGTGGTGTCAGCATCCATGTGTATCCTCATCGGCTGGAGATCTGGAACTCAGGTGCGCTCCCAGAGGGTGTGACCGAGCAGAGTCTGCTGATTGGCCAAATCTCGATACTTCGAAATCCTGATATCGCCCATGTGCTGTATCTGCGGGGGCTCATGGAAAAAGCTGGGCGTGGCAGCGTGCTGATGGTGCAGAAATGCCTCGAAAACGGATTGCCATCCCCATTTTGGAAATCCGACCCGAAGCTGGGAGTTACAGTGACATTTTCTGCCCCGGAAGTTACTCCGGAAGCAACCCCGGAAGTAACCCCGGAAGTAACCCCGGAAGTTATGAAGCTATTGAAACATCTCACAGGTGAGATGAGTCGGGGGGATTTACAGGATGCCATGGGACTCCGTGATGCAGAGCACTTCCGAAAATCCTACATAATGCCAGCGCTTGAAATCAAAGCCATAGGAATGACGATTCCTGGAAAACGCACTAGCAGCAAACAAAAGTACCGTATCAGTGCAGTTGGCAAGCAGATACTGGCGAACTCAGGGATAGAGCAGAGCCAGCCACCGAAATCCACAAACACTCAGAAAAAATGATAGCCCAGTGCCAGGTAGTGCGGCCGAGCGTAGGTCGCTTTAACATATAACGGGTGGGAATCCCATCCGGTAAGGTTAACCAACCACCGGTAGTTAGTCTTGGAGGAAGGTGGGTAACTGCCGACTTTAAGCGTAGACAAACGAGCAAGTGGGCCAAAAGCAGTAGCTGAAGTGAGTTGGCTCCTGAGTACAGGAGGCCCCGAAATACTGGAAGTGGGAATGCAGATGCTTTTGCCTGAGCAGAATGCAACCTAGCCCCGTGCCAGGTACTTTTTACAAGTTTATGCAAGTTTTGGGGGTGAGAGGGTGCGTAAGTTGTTTATTGTAAAAGAAATAGCAGTTTTGAAATTCTGGGATGGCATTCGAGGTGTCCTGGCATTGGATGCAAGAAAATACAAGTTTTAATTATTTCGGTTTTTTTTGTCTTTTTTCTATTGTCTGAAATTCTGAAAAAAGAATAATTAGGTTTCGGGCAGAGTGTATATTATTTAATGCTGGATTCATTAGATGCATACATTTTTCATAAATCGATTACCTGTATCAACGCTTTCGTAACCAACTTTCCCACTTTATCATCTACCTTTCATTATTTATACTTGTGATAGAGTAGCTGAAGTTTTTATATCTTTCGAATATCTGACTCTCTCTATGTCAAACAAACGGCAAATATATACAATAATGCCAATTATTGTAAATTGGCATTGCTTATTATTCATATATATATTACCATTAACTAACAAACGGCATTATGGTAAGAAAATGCCGTAAATTTGCATACTGAAATAGAGATAAATCTTAATGAATGACAAATTACGAATTGAAGAAATAAAAGAACTCTTTATGGGAAATAAATTTACCAATGAGCAATTATATCAACTTTATTTAAGTGAAGAACCTGGACTAAAAGAAAATACATTTCGCTGGAGAGTGTATAAACTTAAGGCAGAGGGTGTAATCCAGAGTGTAGAAAGAGGTGTCTATACAACACGGTTTAAAAAAGTTTTTAACCCACAAATAAGCAACCTTCTGCAAGAGTATTATAGAAGAATCTCAGCGCAATTTCCCTATATGAATTTTTCCATTTGGCACACATCTTGGCTTCATACATATATGAATCATCAACCATTAACGGATAATACCATAATTGAAGTAGAAAAGGAGGCTATGGTTTCTGTTTTTACTGAGCTGTATGAATCTTATAACAATGTGTTTCTAAATCCGGAAGAAAAGGAAATAGAGAGGTATATTGAAACAGGGCAAAAAAATATTATTGTTAAAAATTTGATTAAAGAATCACCGTTAAAAACCAGAGATGGAATTATCATTCCCAAAATAGAAAAAATATTGATAGACCTTTATGTTGATCGCAAACTCTATCGTCCTTATCAGGGTAATGAATTAAGAAATATATATGAAAATCTATTTTCAATGTTCAACATAAACCAGTCGACTCTATCCAGATATGCGAATAGACGTGGTGCGAGAGAGAAGTTGTACCATTTTCTCTTTAATGATTTATTAGTGGAATTTTAGTTAATTATTGTAGAGGAAAAATTAATGATTAAAAATACAACATTTACTCAAGAATGGATTCAGCAAATAAGTAACACCTATACAAGGGGAAAAAGGAAAGCGAGTCCAGCATTAATCGAGAAAGCTACTAAAGCCCTGCATTTACTGGATAGCCTTGCTGCAACTGATTTTCAATTTATATTTAAAGGTGGTACAGCATTATTACTTCTACTTGATGAGATGCATCGATTTTCAATTGATATTGATATTACTACTACGAGAAACCTTGAAAGTTTAGATAGCATTTTTTCGCAAATTGTAACTGACAGTGAAGTATTCAATCGTTATGAAGAAGATATTCGCAGTAGTAATATTAGTATACAAAAGAGACATATTAAATTCTTCTATAATTCGATATTAGATGGATCTGAGAACTATATTCTTTTGGATATTCTAAATGTTGAAACTAAGTATAGTAATATAATTCAGAAAGAAGTAAATTGTCGGCTTATAGATTTTGTAAAACCACCTCGTTATGTTCAAATTCCAGATACCGAGTCACTACTGGGAGACAAATTAACTGCATTTGCTCCAAATACAACCGGTATTCCTTATGGAGTAGGTAAAGAATTAGAGATTATCAAACAACTTTTTGATATTGCCCAATTATTTGATTCTATACAAAGGATTGATACAGTTAGTGAATCATTCAAGATGATTGCTCAGCAAGAACTTGAGTTTAGAGGAAAACACACACAATATTCTTATCAGGATGTACTTATTGATATCTTTAACACATCTTTGATAATTGGAGAACGCAACCGGATGGAAAAAGAGACATTCAACTTGCTGCTTTCAGGAATAAAAAATATACGTGATTATATCTTTACAAGGAATTTTATCTTGGAGAGCGCTGTTAATTGTGCGGCAAAAGCAGCCTATTTATCAAAGGTAAT
>JADHUD010000154.1 GCA_016784705.1 Spirochaetia bacterium
AACAGCTCAATGAATACAGATATTTTTCGTTTCTATATTGGTCCACAGCAAAAACAGCACCTTTCCTTGTATAATAATGCAGATACTAACGGGTTTGGGTTAAAAGATTTACAACTGGAGAAGGCTATGGATTCAAGTTCATGGTTTGGCTGGTTGGAAAATATACTTAAATGGCTGCTTGCAGTTTTTTACAGGATAATACCTAATTATGGTATTGCAATAATACTGCTGACTATTCTTATAAAAGTAATTCTTTTTCCCATTACCAGAAAGTCTTATCAGTCAACAGCAAAAATGCAGGCTCTTAATCCGCAAATACAGGAAATTAAAGAGAAATATAAAGATAATTCAGCAAAAATGAATCAGGAAATGTCAGCGTTATATAAGACAGAGAAGGTTAATCCTATGGGTGGATGTCTGCCTATGCTGCTTCAGTTTCCTATTTTTATTGCCTTATATGGTCTTTTAAATAAACATTTTGAACTGAGAGGGGCTGCTTTTATACCAGGATGGATAACTGATCTATCTTCTCCTGAAACAATATGGAACTTTGCTCCGGTTAATATTCCTTTTTTGGGTAGTGACCTTAGATTATTACCGATATTGTATGTAGCAACCATGGTTTTCTCAATGAAAGTGAGCCAATCTGCAACTTCAGGAACTGGTAGTAACGCAAATATGACAAAAATGTTTACATATGTTATGCCGATTATGTTTTTCTTTATTTTATATAATGCCCCATCTGGATTAATTCTTTACTGGACGGTTATGAATATTTTTACCGTAATCCAGCAGCGGGTAACAAATACAGTTCAGCAGCACCATAAAGAAGAAGAGGTGAAAAATGCTGCTAAATTTAAAATTGTCAAAAAACCAAACGGTAATAAAACAGCAGGTAAGAAACCACAATCAAAAAATAATAAAAAACGATAATGCGAGGTGTTTTATCTATAAATTGTTAGATAAAACTGCTCATAAAATAGGTGGTATATAATGATAAGAGAATTTGAAGGCAAGACAGAACAGGAAGCTATTGATAATGCTATCAAAGAATTAAACCTTGGAAGGGAAGATTTTGATGTTGAAGTAATTGAGAGTGAGAAAAAAGGTCTCTTTAGAAAAGGATCAGTTACTATCAGAATACATGTAGAAGAGATGGAAGAGGATAAAGATAAAGATAAAGATAAAGATAAAGAAGAAGTGTGGGGGAATTCCCAGAGGAATACTGAAGCTGCTGATGATTTTGAAGAAAAGGTTATTATTTTTGTAAAAACAGTTCTTAATAAAATGGGTTTTCCCGGATTGGTTTCCGTTGCTTTCAGGAGAGATTATAAACTGGGGTTAAACATTGATTCAAAAGATTCCGGAATTATAATTGGGAAAAAAGGAAAAAACCTTGACGCAATTCAGCTTTTAACAAATGTTTATTCTGGCCAGCTGGACAACGCTAAAAAGGTAGTTATAGACAGCGAAAATTACCGTTTACGGCATGAAGAATATCTGGTAAAACTTGCCTACAAAACAGCAGAACAAGTTAAAGACACCAAGCGATCCAGACTTCTTGAACCAATGAACCCTTTTGAGAGGAGACTGATACATACTGCTCTTAATGATATTCTTGATATAGATACAAGAAGCGAAGGTGATGGACTCTATAAACAAGTCAGGGTTTTTTATAAAGGATTAAAAACCTGATTAGGCAGCTGAGTAATAGATTCCTTTGGAGAATACAATGAAGAGATTCAAGAATAAATCATATTTGTTTACCTCAGAATCTGTAAGTGAGGGACATCCTGATAAATTATGTGATCAAATTTCAGATGCGGTTCTGGATGCCTGTTTGAAAGATGATCCTAACTCTCGGGTAGCCTGTGAAACCTTTGCAACAACTGGAATGATTCTGGTAGGCGGAGAAATAACAACAGAGACATATGTTTCCCTTCAAGATCTGGTACGAGATGTTGTTGAAAAAATTGGGTATACCAATCCTGATTACGGATTAGATTACCATTCAATGGCAATTCTCAATACTATACATACACAATCTCCTGATATTTCACAGGGCATCTCTATTCAGGAAGGAATAAACAAAGGGCTTCAGGGAGCTGGAGACCAGGGAATGATGTTTGGCTATGCATGCGATGAAACTACGGAGCTGATGCCGGCACCTATCATGTTCAGCCATAAACTGCTGAAAAAAGCAGCTGATCTGCGAAAAGGTAAAGTAATTTCCTGGATGAGACCGGACGCAAAGAGTCAGGTAACCTTACGCTATGAAAACGGTAAACCTGTGCATGTAGAGACTGTAGTTTTATCACATCAGCACAATCCTGATGTTTCTCAGGAAGAGATTCATGAATCTCTTCTGGAACTTGTTATTAAACCGATACTTGAACCTACAGGTTTGTTTAATGAGAAAACCAGGATACTCACTAATCCAACCGGCAGGTTTGTTGTCGGAGGTCCGCATGGTGATTCAGGTCTTACGGGAAGAAAAATAATTGTAGATACCTATGGTGGAATGGGTCGACATGGTGGTGGGGCTTTCAGCGGAAAAGACCCATCCAAAGTAGACCGCTCAGGTGCTTATATGGCCAGATATATAGCAAAAAATATTGTTGCAGCTGGTCTGTGCAGCCGGTGTGAGGTTGAAATTGCTTATGCAATAGGTATTCCCGAACCGATATCCGTACTGGTGGAAACGTTTGGAACAGGGGTGGTTCCTGATAGTTTGATTGAAGAAATTGTGCAGAAAGAATTTGATCTGTCTCCTGCCGGTATTATTAGGGACCTTAATCTTTTGGATCCCATTTACCAAAAAACTGCTGCATATGGGCATTTTGGAAGAGATGGGTTTACCTGGGAAGCATGTAATAAATCAGAAATTCTGAAAAAGTATTTATAATGAGAGAATGTAAAAACTGATACGGTTCAGCTGTTTAAAAAAAGAAGATTTTACTGTCTCCTTTCTTTTATCATCTTAACACCCTTTTTAAGAAGCGGCCAAAACAGAGCCAATAGCGATATTATAATAAAGGCAAGCGAAATAGGCTTTGTAAAGAATGTAGAGACATTGCCCTTCGAAATAA
The DNA here is from genome assembly GCA_016784705.1 of Spirochaetia bacterium. Classification (GTDB taxonomy): domain Bacteria; phylum Spirochaetota; class Spirochaetia; order JABMQR01; family JABMQR01; genus JABMQR01. The sequence goes on from JADHUD010000154.1 coordinate 3,090, forward strand.
CCATAGCTCTACGAAGATTAGTTTCAGCTAAATTCCCCAGCACCATACCAATTGCCAACGGTGCAACCGGATATTTGAAACGTTTAATCCAATAACCAATAAAACCAAACAACAGAACAACAAATACATCGAAAAAGTAGTTTCTTGCTGCAAAGCCACCTAATATACAGAATATCATAATAGAAGGAACAAGTATGTTTGTTGGAACCTTGGTAATCTTCATGAAACCACGGATAAAAAACTTACCCTGGATGAATAAGAAAAAGTTGATCAGCATAAGTCCACCCATTAGACAGTACACCCAGAACATGTTTTCTGTGAACAACTGCGGACCGGGAGTTATCCCCTGCATAGTAAGTGCTCCCAGCATTACTGCCATACACACATCGCCTGGAACACCAAGGGTTAATAGCGGTATTAGAGTGGCACCCGTAACGGCATTGTTTGCTGTTTCAGAGGCCAAAACCCCATCTAAGCTGCCTTTACCAAATTCTTCTGGAGTTTTAGAGGAGTTTTGGGCAACATTATAACTTAAAAATGCAGCTATTGCCCCGCCAGTACCGGGAACTGCACCAATTGTAACGCCGAAAAGAGAAGCCCGTATCATTGTTTTCCAATAATGAAATATCTCCTTGATTTTTATTGCTTTCGTTTTTATAGGAGTATCAAAATCAACCACAGCCTCCTGAGAATGACTTTTTACCAGTATTTCACTGATTGCGAAGACACCTAGCATTACCGCCGCTGAAGTTAAACCAGGTAAAAGTTCTGACTTGCCGAAGGTGAACCTTGCCACCCCTTCAATAGCATCAATTCCCACAGTGGAAATCAAAAGCCCAAGTCCGATCATAATAATACCTTTAACAACAGAAACCCCGCTTACTCCGACAACAACACATAATCCAAAGAGACATAAAGAGAAATATTCAGCAGGACCGAATTTGAGTGCAGCTGAAGCAATAATAGGAGCAAAAAAAATCAATGCCAGACAACTGATAATTCCTCCGAAAGTTGAACCTACCAATGCGCATTTCAGTGCGTCTCCTGCCCGACCCTTTTTGGTGAGCGGATATCCGTCTAGAGCAGTTGCTATGGCATTAGGCGTACCTGGTGTGTTAATGAGAATTGCGGTTATGGAACCTCCATAAATTGCACCGCAATATGCTCCTAAAAGAAGGTAGATTGCTGGAAGCGAACCCATTCCAAAGGTAAAGGGCAGAAGTATAGTAATAGCAAGTACAGCAGACAATCCCGGCATAGCACCAATAATAATCCCAGCAGCTACACCTATATTCATCATAAGAATATTATTAAAAACAATTATCCCTGTTAATATATCTAACATTTCAGCCCCCTAAGGTAAACGAATTTTAAGTAAAAATTGAAATATTCCATACATTGCCGCACCAACACCATACACAATCAAGTAATGCTGCCATTTACGATCTCCCAAAATAACCAGAACTAAAGGTGTTGTGATTAATGTCGCAAATATATATCCGATATTGACAAAAAGAATTCCATATACAACACATACCGCAAATACAGCAATGGCACGCAGTTCCTTCTGCCATATAATTTTGTCCTGCCTGGCACCCTGCTGTGTTTTTTTCAGAGCTATATATTTTTTAATAACACTTATAAGTTGTATTAATGCTGCAGTTCCCATGATAATAGCGGCAAAATAAGGAAATGTACGGCTGTTAACTCTTGAATCAACCGTACTCCATGTAGAACTAAGGTTGATTTCCGAGGGAATCGCAATGAAGATCGCCCATAGACTCAGCAATAAAAAGAGTATAGCCAACACTGCCTCTGCTTTGATATTTTTTGATCCCATTCTCTATTTCCTCCTTGAACATCCTACCGAACATCCTACCGAACATCCTTCCGCTGTCTTTTTTCCATATAAAAGTGCTGTATAAACTCAAAAATTCGTTTATCGGGATATCAGCTTCCAATTATGCTGCTGAATTCCTAATGTAAATCATATTGCAAAGAGGACTGGTATATACCAGTCCCGATCACATTCTTTTATAAAAAATTAATGTATGTATTTATTAATAAGTTCACCGTAGGTATCAGATGCTTTTTTAAGAGCTGCAGTAATCTCCTCTTCTGTTGCAACCTTCGTCATACTCTTTTTGATAGTAGCGAGGAAATCCTGATAGGTTTCGGACATTAGTCCTTTGTTCATCTGCTGTTTAAGCCATTCTACTATGTTGTCGGGTGTATCTTTTGGGACTGCAACCCAGAGAAACCCTGCAAAAGCATCCATATCAGTCACACCATATTCGCTAATTGACGGAGATCCGGGGATTTTAGGATTAGGCTCGTTTTCGAGTACTGCAATGCAGTTCATCTGCCCGGATTCTACTTTTTCTGCCAGAAAGTCGGTATCAAAAATAGCAATATCAACATGTCCTCCAAGCAAAGCGGTCATAACTTCCGCTGTTCCGCTGTAAGATACATAAATTGCTAATTCCGGCGGAATATTAAGCTGATTAAGTACCGATAGAAATGCAAGGTGCGAAACATTAGCCGCATTTGAGGTAGTAAAAGTTACGGATTCACCATTTTCAAATTTTTCTAAAAGATCATCGAAAGTTGCAAGATCAGAACCTGGAAGAGTAGCCATTGATACTCCTGAAGCTTTATTAAGAGCTACAATATGTCTGAAATCAGCCTGTGTATAGGGCAGATCAAGTATATGAGGTTGAATAACCAGTCCGGCAAAAGCGCTGCATGCGATATTGTAACCATTTCCGGGGCGGGAAGCTGCCTGGGTGATACCTAAAGTCTGGCTGGCTCCACCCATATTGATAATAGCTACAGGTCCTCCCAAATCCATGGAAGCTTCCAGTGCTCTGAAGTGTAAATCAAGAGATGCTCCTGCGTTAACAGGCAGAAGAACCTCTATAGTTTTAGCAGGATACCCTGCCGGTTTTCCATCTTCTGAAACCCCATTAAGATCTTCCTGAGTTCCTCCAGCAAAAACAGAGGCAGAAATAGATACTATCATAACAAATACCAGTATTATTTTTTTCATATTCTCAATTCCTTTTTTTCCTATAAAAAATAAACATAAGTCGGATATAAACGTATAAACCGATATGCTTATTTTTTTCTC
>JADHUD010000155.1 GCA_016784705.1 Spirochaetia bacterium
CCGCGGGATTAACAGCAAACAGGCATCGTAGAGGGAGCTCTTCTCTCCAAGGGGAAAAATCCCTGGAAAATCGGGCAAGGGCATCCTCTTCGCAGGAAAATTCACCTACCGCAGTCTCGGCTGCTGCCCAGAACTCCTCATCCCCATCTTGGTACGTTCTGATACTGATCCCTTCAGGAGCTGATGTCTGGGGAATAGCCGTACCCGAAGCGCGTCGCATAAAAATGTCGTAGTATGGAAGACTTTTATCCAGCACCTGAATATCATACCACAATGATCCGGCTTTTGTCGCGGGGAGGGCAGGGCTTTTATGTGCATCTTGGGAATCCACAGGTTCTGACAACGCACAGCAGCATCTTCGAGGTATTTTGGCTGGATTCTGTACCAGCCGAAAAATTTCTGCACAATGAAATCAAAAAGATGGTCATTGCTGATTAGTAGTTTTTCAACTATGGGTTCGGTTTGACGTGTACTCTAGCAAGGTGGCCGTTTGTGGAAAACGTATCTGGTACGGCAGCTCCGATTCCACCTTTTCCATTCCTTTTTATCGCATACATTGCCAAATCGGCATTTCTTAATAATGCATCGCTATCTTTGCCAGTATCAGGATATATGGCAATACCGATAGAAGAATTAACGTTACACTCAATAGTATCTATATACATAATTTCTTGTAACATTGTATGAATACTCTTACCTTTATTCTCCGCACTGATAATATCTTCGATATCATGAAAAATAACCGCAAATTCATCTCCACCTAACCGTGCCGCAAAATCTGTTTCACGGATGCACTTCAACAACCGTTTTCCTACTGCAATAAGGACCCCATCCCCGACTTCATGGCCATACGTATCATTGATATCTTTAAATCCATCTAGATCTATAAAAAGGATTGCAAACTTACTGGTATTTCTTTCACTTTCTGCTAAAACTTTCTCTAATCTTTCAAAAAAGAATCTTCTATTGGGTAATCCAGTCAGCGTGTCATAATTAGCATACTTCTCTAATTCTAAAGCTGCTTGATGGAGAAGACCTGTTTCATTCTGAATTTTCAAGTTCTCTGTTTCCAAAGCGTACATTTCCGCGAATCTTTTCAGGGAATAGAAAATGGTGCCATAGGCGGCTAAGGTAAGGGTGACCAAAAGGAATAGAGGCCATTTGAACGTAGTCAAGGTGTTCTGGATGTCATCCGTAGCGTAAAAGTAATAGGATAAATTGAGGAAAATGCAGACCACCAAAGCTGAGAATATCGGCCAGTTGTTGACGATTGATTGGTACAAGGGGAGCAGGTACCGTTGGAATAGGAATATTACGACTATGTAGAGTCCCAACCGGATGATAGTATTGGCATACTGGGGCTCTGGAAATAATTTGCCCAGATGAAAGCTGAGGATGATGATCATCATCGCAATATTGATGGTTGTGAGGAAGGTGAAGCTCCATTGCATGAAATTTACCCTTGTGAGGATTTTGAGGGCAAGTGCGACTACAATAAACAGCACTACGTTGAAACGGGAAAGTGCGGTAAGATCTCCATATACATAAAACCAGATGGTGCTTACGATGTTTATGAAAAATACTGAGGCGGCGACGATGATGGTGCTTTTTCGGCCGAATTTGGACTTTGTCAGAGTAAACAGGAGAATTACATACATGACAGATGAGACACTGCCTCGTAGAATATTGCTGATAAGCTCATTCATCGGAAACTCTCCTTCACTATCAGATAGTTCATAAAGATATCTCTTACCATACTGTATTGTTAGGCAACGACAGGAACTGAATATCCATAGCGAAGGGTAATCTGTTTTTGCTGAAGCCTTCGCAATGATCCATATTCAGGACGTAGGAAATATGAGACTTCACAAAGTGACCGTCTTTGCACCTGCAAGGGTATAAATTGCAGTATGTCTTGTATGCTCGCAGCAAATTACTTTGGATACTCTGAGGACATGCATTCCCACTTGTCCGGGTTTTTCATTACCTTGAGCTATATCCAGCATTGCCTGTCCTTGAAGCATCAGAATTCGAATTCACTGTGACTTCGGGAATTGTACAGGATACACCGTAATTCTACAAGCAACAAACCGGTGCAAAACCAGTACAGCGAATAGGGTTCTCCCGACTAAAGATGTCATAGAATCTGTAAGAATTATGTAAAAGGGTGAAAGATATGCAATTTTTTCAGGATATCGAGATCGGGCTCAGCAACCTTTGAAATGATCTCCTGAGCATCATCGGGAATAACCTTATTGATATTTCTGCAGATGTCGAGAAAATCTTCAGAAATGTATCAGGTCGTCAAATCAGTCTGAATAATCCTTCTGTTCACGTTTGTTCACGATGTAAAACTGCAGCAGACTGATGTGTTTCAAGAATGATCAAGCTTTCAGTTGGTCATTATCAATGCTTCATTTAAATTGCTCATGAATCCGAGAAGCCCCATTCGCGACCTGATAAAAACTCTTCCATCGTATACCCCTTGTTCCCCACCAGGTTTCTCTTATGCCAGCTGAACCGGCCATGGTAGAACACCTTTTTTCGATGATTATTCAGCTGTGCGCTGTGCGCTGTGCGCTGTGCGCCCTGGATTCCCGAATCGATGCAGCCAGATATACTTTGTCAACAATGTGGAAAACGTACCTGTTACCGCAGTTGTTATGATATAATAACATAATTTTTCCCTGCATCCTGATCCCTAATAAAAAGGTGATAAGTATATGAGTACGGTTATTTCTGTCATATCAGTTTTCATTGCTTTCTTTTCTCTGGGCATTTCTTTATATATATACAAATTATCGCGAGTCGACTCATCCTATCTTGATATTGACAATCAGTACAAAGAGCTGCTTAAGCTGGGAATGGAAACCACCGATTTACGAAACTATGCTAAAACTTCAAAGTTTTACAAAATCGACGATGATGATGATTTCAAGAAAAAGTATGCTATTTATGCATATATGTGCTGGAATCTGGTTGAAACTATTTACGACCGTCAAAAAGATACTCACGGCAGATTTCACCTTTCTGAAACCTGGGTGCCTGTGATGTTCGAGGAAAACCGGCTGCATTATTCGTGGTTCAAGCACAATCTCAGGCTGTTTAAAAGAGAATTCCAGCATTTTGTTACTGAAGAGTTAAACGACATTCTGATCGAAGAGGGTTCAGTAAACGATCTCAGGGCATTGTATTCAAATTTTGAATGCGAATTCCCCCGGAACGAAAGAAAAAGCTTTGAGCATTTAGAAACCCTGATACTCAAAAATCACTATAAACTCCTTCTGGCCCGGCATAAAGTATTCGAGGAAGTAGTCGGGTATGCACTCGTGTATTTGATTGAAGAGCCAAAGCTTTTGTGGCTGGATTACATGGCGGTTGAGGAGAAGTATCAGAATGCGGGTTATGGTACGTTACTCTTTAATAAAATTATTGAGTGTAACGGCACAGGTCGATCAGGCATGTTTCTCGAGGTGGAGATTCCGGAAAACAACGCCACGGACAAGATTAAGCGAATAACGTTTTATGAGAGACTGCACGCGAAACAACTGAATTGTGTGTATAAATTGCCCACTGTCGATGGAGGACTGCAAATGTATCTGTATTATAAAAAGATAGCAAATGAAACATTGCTGCCTGCTGAGGTTATCAAAAAAGCGATTCTTTCAACATATAATTATATCCATACAGATATAGATAATCGCGAATCAATTTTTCAATCATTCATTGGTACCATCGTCGATGAAATTCTCGATCTTCCCGGGAAACAGTAAAACGTACATGCAAAGAGTGTTGGATACCAAAAACGCTTCTCTTAACGGATTATTTTTCTTATAAGCTCTTTTATCAACTAGGGTTGTGCTTTTGGGACATGCTCTAGGTATTTTTCAACTATGGGTTTAGTTTGACTTTTACGTAGGATTACAGCCAGGGATTGATAATCTGTATGGGAAGAGATTCAAAATCACTGGTATTTCGCGTAACAAGGACAGCTGCCTGCCTATATGCTGAAGCAGCAATTAAACCATCAATAACAGGAAGCGGTCGGCCTTGTTTCCCTCGTGCCGCACTCAAGCGGCTCCACTGGACGGCAGTTTCAGAATCTATAGGAAAGGTCTGGCGTGAAAACGAGTTGGACAATTTATCAAACCAAAGAATCAGGTCATTCTTTTTAATTCCATCAGGCAGCTTGTCAATACCCGAACTCAATTCACCGAGAGTCAGTACTGAGATATAGGTATGTTCTTCTGGTACCTGGGTGAACCAGGCAAGAACATTTGGGTCCGGGCTGCTTTTGATAAGTTCAGAAATCACATTCGTGTCGAGAAGGAATTTCATAATTGAACCTCTCTTGGGAGTTCTGATGACCGTTCTGGAACTATTTCGATCTCTTTATGGGGTCTGTCAAGCAGCAGGTTTTTGATGGAATCCGAGTGCTCGCTCTTAAAAGCATCAGAGGAAATTATATACGCAACAGGCTTGCCGTTTTTTGTGATTAGCTGAGGAGCTTCGGATATCGCCAGATTGATAACCTGGCTGAATTTGCTTTTTGCTTCCTGCAGCTGCCATGTTCTCATAAAAGCCTCCATGAAAGTCGTTCTTTATCTGACTAGACAGACTAGTCTTATTCTTGTACTATACTTTTGGAAAAGGGTCAATAGAGTAAAAGTTACCTGCCTGTCAAGTGAACTGTGTGTATGATTCCACCTTTTTGAAACTTTTTGAAAACGAATATCCTGTTTTTTTACACCACAAAATCAAATAAACTGTTACTGTAAAATTAAATAATGGCTTTGTGTTTGAATGAGACATCGGTAAAACTGGTTGACAAACCACAGGCCTGTTTTGTGGAATTGGTACCGGGTTCCCAAAAATGGCCAACCCCAAACCAGCTATTTCTATTCCTCTACCTTTAAAAAACATACTACCCCTTCCTCCTGGAAAGGTGGCCGTTTGTGGAAAACGTACCTGGTTCCGCAAGTTAATCCGCATTAAAAAAAGTAATTGACATAAATATAAGTTATTGATATTATGAAAACGTCTTGAGGGAGGATGAACATATGCGATTTTTTAGTGGTTATCCGATGATTGACAGTATGAAGGCGGGAATGGGTATGGGTAGAAAAAAATTCCGCAACCACGGTGGAGATGAAATGCATGGTGGAGGCGACTGTCGGCATCACCATGCTCACGGGATGGAGGGATTGAGCCTTACCGATCTCGCCCCCGGAGAAACTGCTGTCGTAATCGGGCTTAACGGCGGAGAAACCTACCGCAAAAAGCTCCTGTCGCTGGGACTTATTCCCGGAAGCATGGTTGAACTGGTACGGGGCGGCGGCAGGGGAGCGGGTATCCTGATCCGACTTGGTAAAAGCACCCTGATGCTCAATGCCGGCCTGGCTGATCGAATTGCAGTCAATCCGGTTCGAAACTGACAGCACAAGATGAAAGCCTGGAATACCTGTCGGAGGGGACTGCAATGAATGAAGCTTGTACAATTTTGGAGATGAAACCGGGAGAAACAGCTACGGTAACTGGATTTTCAGAGAGTGAAGGGATGTATCGGAGAAAACTGCTCTCCATGGGCATTACCCGCGGTGTAACCATAACCTTCCTGAAAACGGCTCCCATGGGTGATCCCGTCGAAATTTCCTTGCGCGGATATTCTCTGTCATTGAGAAAGGCAGAAGCAAAAATCCTCCAGCTGCTGAAAACAACATAGCAATGTCAATCCACCCTCATCCTCAAAACATGGATACATGGATATATAGATTCATAGATGCCTTTATGCATCCATACGGAAACTTTCTCAGTAGGGAAGGATAGGAACATTAAGGGGATGATATAATGAACAATCGTTTGGAATCACTGACGCTTGCCATAGCAGGAAACCCGAACTGCGGCAAGACGACCCTGTTCAATGCCTTGACCGGCAGCGAACAGCGAGTAGGAAACTGGCCGGGAGTGACTGTAGAAAAGATTGAAGGAGTACTTCGGGCTGGGAGACTTCATGGTATTCTGATCGATCTGCCTGGGATCTATACCCTGGTTCCCGATTCGGAGGATGAGGTGGTAGCTCGTAAATTCCTTGCAGAAGAAAGCTATGATCTGGTCATCAATATGGTTGATGCTGCAAATCTCGAGCGGAATCTGTACCTTACCACCCAGCTGGTTGAAATGGGAATACCGATGGTACTTGTTCTCAATAAAAT
>JADHUD010000004.1 GCA_016784705.1 Spirochaetia bacterium
TACTGCTTTACCCGGAGCAAATACTATGTTTTTCTTTATCAGCCGTTCAACAGCCTCTGTCGTACAACCCATATTTGAAGTTTCCACAACATATTTCACCCCATTGGCGATCAGTAAATCAGCATCTTTTGCATTTAATTCATTCTGTATAGCACAGGGGAAAGCCATATTAACCGGTACTTCCCAGGGTTTTTTCCCGGAAACAAATTTAGCATTAAACTGCTTTGCATACGGTTCAACAATATCATTGTTAGAAGCACGGAGTTTCAGCATATAATCCCATTTCTCCGGTGTTCCTACACCTTTTTCATCATATACATATCCATCAGGTCCTGAGATTGTGACAACTTTTGCACCAAGTTCCGTCGCCTTCATAGCCACTCCCCAAGCGACATTTCCAAACCCTGAGACAGAAATCCGTTTTCCCTCAAGAGTATCTCCAGCTTCAGTAACCATTTCCCGGGCAAAATACATAGCACCAAAACCTGTTGCCTCAGGCCTGATAAGTGAACCGCCCCAGAACCTGCCTTTTCCGGTGAGAACACCTGTATGCTCTATCCGCAGCTTCTTATACTGTCCATAGAGAAAACCAATTTCCCGTGCACCAACACCGACATCCCCTGCAGGAACATCAATCTCCGGTCCAATATATCTATTCAGCTCTATCATAAATGCTTTACAAAAACGCATTATCTCATTATCTGATTTCCCTTTAGGATTGAAATCGGATCCACCCTTAGCCCCGCCCATAGGAAGTGTTGTCAGGCTGTTCTTGAAAATCTGCTCAAATCCCAGAAATTTCAAGGTTCCAAGCGTTACACTTGGGTGAAAGCGCAAGCCTCCCTTATAGGGGCCTATTGCATTGTTAAACTGTACCCGGTATCCACGATTTACCTGGACATCACCATTATCATCTTCCCATTCAACCTTAAAAGTAATTATTCTGTCCGGTTCTGTTATCCTTTCAAGAATCTTTGTTCCTAAATAAGCAGGATTATCGTTCACAACATCAATCACCGATTCGATTACTTCTCGTACAGCCTGGATAAATTCGGGCTGAGCTGGGTTTTTTCTCTCAAGATCTGCCATAAATGAATTAATATGGTACATAAGAACCTCCTGTCGGGACATACACCACCAATATAAAATCAGTAAATGTTATAATTATCTTAATAGTATATACTGTATTGCTCAATAGTCAATGGTTATATTTACCTTTACATAAATTTTATATAATTTTATTAATTTTTTAACTCATTCTTCTTTAAATATTGTTTATTTATACTATTATAGTAATTATATACTTGTATTTTGATGTTTCCAATACTTTTTAATATTAAATTTATATATACATCATTTTACAAAATATTTTGAAAAATAAATCATTAATAATTTACAATCAAAGATCCTCCTTACAGCTTCTTGCACACCGCACAAATATGGTAAAGTGTACTGCATGAAAACAACAGAACTTTTTGATTCACCATTTCAGGACCTCATGGCAAAGCGGGTACGTAACATTCTGCTTATCTGCAGTAAATATGATCGATTCATGCTTGAGGAGGACGGACGTATAGAGGAGCTGCTTTTCCAGGACTACGTAGCCCTGGGCCTTCGATATCCTCCTAAAATTACCCATTCCCCTTCTGCTGCTGAAGCACTCAGCCTTATGGAAAAACGTCCCTTTGAGCTGGTTATTACTATGCTTAATATAGGGGATATTGATGCTGCAGAGTTGGCCAGAACCATAAAGGCAAAACACCCCGACCAGCCAATAATTGCTCTTTCTCCCGCACCAGCTCACAAAAGCATCAAACGTCTGAAAAAAGAGTCAGTTGATACCATTGATTATATTTTCACCTGGCAGGGAAACCCTAATATTCTTCTTGCAATGGTAAAGCTGGTGGAAGACAGCATGAACGCCGAAGATGATGTCCGTACAGGTGATGTGCAGGTAATTATACTTGTGGAAGACTCAGTACGTTACTATTCAACCTACCTGCCAATGATCTATACCAGTTTAATACAACAGGCACGCTTTATCATGACAGAGGGGTTAAACGACTGGTCACAAACTCAGCGAATGCGCGCCAGACCTAAAATCCTGCTTGCAAGAACTTACGAAGAGGCTATTGAACTCTATGAAAAATATAAACTCAACACTCTTGGCGTTATCTCGGATGTTGAATATAAACGTAACGGCGAAATAGATACGGAAGCCGGACTGAAGCTCTGCAGACATATACGAAAAGAGAACAGTGAAATTCCGATCCTGCTGCAGTCATCAATCTTTGAACACAAAAAAGATGCTGAGGCGCTAAAGGCAATTTACCTCTACAAGCACTCTCAAACTCTTCTTGCGGAACTGCGGAACTATATTAAAACAAGCTATGGTTTTGGAAACTTTATTTTCCGCGATCCAAAAAACCTCAGTGCATTGAATACTGCTGCAAACCTGCGAGATCTCCAATATGCGATTGCAGCAATCCCCCTTGATTCGTTTGTGTACCATGTTGAAAACAACGATTTCTCTACCTGGCTGAGAGCCCGGGCTCTCTTTGCACTTGCCCGAAAGCTTCGTCCAATAGTTCTCGAAGACTATAACAGCCCTGAGGAGCTGAGGTCTTTTCTTATACAAACAATCAAATTATACCGGCAGCAGCGCGGACGCGGGGTGATAGCAAGGTTTAATAAAGATCGTTTTGACGAGGTCTCATTCTTTACCAGAATTGGTTCAGGTTCTCTTGGAGGAAAAGGACGCGGCCTTGCTTTCATTGATTTACAATTGAAACAAAGTGAGATACCCAAAAAATATCCTGAAATGTACATTTCTATTCCAAGAACCATAGTTATAACAACAGAACTCTTCGATAGGTTTATGGAGGATAATAATCTTGAGAAAATTGCCCTGAGCGGACGCTCCGACGATACTACTCTTGAACTGTTTATACAAGCAGCACTTCCCGATGATCTTGTCGAAAATCTGAAGGCAGCTTTAAGAATTATAAGAGCTCCTATTGCAGTACGCTCTTCAAGCCTTTTAGAAGATTCTCATTACCAGCCTTTTGCAGGAATTTATCAAACCTGTATGCTTCCGAACAATCATCCTGATTTTGATAAACGGCTGGCAGATTTGTGTAAAGCAATAAAATGTATCTATGCATCAACATTTTTCCAGCAAAGTAAAGATTACATGAAAGCTACCGGCCATATAATTGAAGAAGAAAAAATGGCAGTGATTATTCAGCAAATTACCGGTTCACAATTTGATAATTTCTGTTATCCGAATTTTTCCGGAGTTGCCCGATCACTTAACTACTATCCAATAGAACGTGAAAAACCTGAAGATGGTATCGTATATATTGCCTTTGGCTTTGGTAAAATTGTTGTTGACGCTGGAAGCTCACTCCGCTTTTCCCCTAAACACCCCAAAAAAGTTATTCAGCTATCTAATCCGAATCTTGCATTGAAAGAGACACAGAAAGATTTCTATGCACTTGATATGGATGCACCCTTTGCTCCAACTGCCGGAACTGCCGACAATCTGACAAAACTTTCTGTTCAGAATGCCGCAAACCACGGATCACTAAAATACATTGCCTCTACATATGACTTACGCTCAGGAAGATTTTCCGACTCCCCTAACGGTGAGGGGCAGAAAGTTATGACATTTTCGGGAATATTAAAATACAAATCATTCCCGATAGCAGAAATAATTCAGGATATGCTTAAACTTGGAGAAGAGATAATGAACACTCCTATTGAAATTGAGTTTGCCGGAAATTTAAATCGGCCGCCGGAAAAACTTCCTGAATTCAGTCTGCTGCAAATTCGTCCTATAGTTGAGGGTTCTGAATTCGATGATATTAATATTGATGAGAGTCAAATTGAGAAAGCACTTGTTTACTCCAGGAAAGCGATGGGTAATGGGAAATATGATGATCTCGTTGATATTGTCTATATTAAACCGGCAGCTTTCAATCCTGCAAGAACCTGCGAAATGGCTGAGAAAATAGGTATTATTAATAGTACATTTGAAAAGAAGGACACAGGATATGTTCTTATTACAGTAGGCCGTCTGGGATCCAGCGATCCCTGGCTTGGAATTCCTGCAACCTGGAATCAAATATCCTATGCCAGAGTTATCATAGAGACCGGGCTGACCAACTTTCAGGTTGAACCCAGTCAGGGAACTCACTTTTTCCAAAACTTGACATCCCTCAGGAACTCTTACATGACAATCAACCCTGTATATAACGATGGATTATTTAGAATAGAAGTCCTTGATGCAATAGAGGCTGTTTACGAGGATGAGTTCATACGGCATGTCTGTTTGAAGGAACCGCTTCATGTTATTGTTAATGGAAAAACCGGGGATGGAGTTATTCTGTTTGGTGAGAAAGAGGAGGGAGAACGGATCCTCTCAAAAGACGAGTAGCCTCGAAAGACGAGTACCCTCGAAAGACGAGTACCCTCGTCCCGACTCCCTGTCAATCCTTATCTGAAATCGGTCCAAACAGGATCGTTGGGTGGCGGAGCAATTATCTCAAGAAGTTTCCCACTAACAGGATGTTTAAATATAATTTTTCGGGCATGCAGATGAATCCCCCCATCTTCATTTGAGCGGGCAGCTCCATATTTAAGATCTCCCTTAATATGTATATGCAAAGCGGCAAGTTGTGCCCGAATCTGGTGATGCCTTCCAGTATGAAGTTCTATTTCCAAAATATAAAAAGATTTGGTAGCACCGATAACCCGATAAGTGAGCTCTGCCTTCTTTGCTCCTTCCTTGGCAGCAGAAACAGAAAAAGATTTATTTTTCTGCCGGTTTCTCAGAAGATAATCTGTCAGCTTTCCCTCCGGTTCCGGCGGCATTTTATCTACTGCTGCCCAATATATCTTTTTAATATCCCTATCTCTGAATATCGTACCAAGACGTGATAAAGCCTTATCGGTTTTTGCAAAAACTACAATCCCGCTGGTAGGACGATCCAATCGATGTGGAATTCCCAGAAAGACATTCCCCTGCTTATTATAAGTTTCCTTCAAATAGAGCTTAACTGCATCCCCAAGGGTTGCATCTCCTGTTAAATCGCCCTGAACAATTTCAGAAGGCAGCTTGTTAACAACGATTAGATGGTTGTCTTCATAGAGAATCCTTTCTTCAATCTGCGCTGTTGTTTTTTTTCCCATTATTCCTGTTTATTCCTTCTCACCTTGAGTGTCTTAACCTCTTTTGAAGTGAGGCGTACGCCGCCAGCCTTAACTCCCTTAACAAGGTAATCATGAAAGTAGAAGCGTTCTTCGAGAACCTTCAGGCGCTTCCTGGGTTTGTATTCAACATAAATTTCTGCATCTTCTTTAGTAAACAAGTTAACTATCTTGCAGTTTTCAGGAACCAGCTCGTATGTCTTGTTCATTATAAATTGAGTTATCTGGCATCTTTTAATATACAAATCCTTACTTTTTCTATCCTGGTATATAACCGTAATAATCTGATTTTCCAGTATCTCCTTATCGGTCAGACTGCAAAGACGCATACCTTTATCGACAAATAGTTTCTCGGGAGCATCGGTGACAAAATAGGTGCCTGACTTCTTTATAATCAGCAGCCTGTCATAATGTGAAACTTTACACTGTTCAATACCGCTCTTCAGCCCGTATCCAATATATCCGGTTGTAAGATCATACTTTATAATCAGATCTCTGTTAGCAGCTTCACGTGCCTCAACTTTATCAAAGGCAATGATTTTTGTGAATCTTGGATGTGTAATCCCAGCGGCGGCATTTTTCATTTCCTGAATATAATCAAGTGCATACTCAATAAGATGAGCAAGATGATATGCTATTGCTTTTAATCTGTCATGTATCTCACGAACCTCTTCCTGAGCTTTATTGATATCATAAAGTGAGATTCTCCTGATGGGTATTTTAAGTAAACGCTCTACATCATTCTCGGTAACATCCCGCTGAATCTGATCGCGAAAAGGATCCATACCCGTAATAACCGTCTCAATTACACTTTCACGTGTTTTCTGCGTTTCAATCCTTTTGTAAACCCGTTCTTCAATAAAAATCCTCTCCAAAGTTCTTGCGTGCAGCTTGTCCAGCAGTTGAGCCCTCTCAACCTCCAGCTCTCTCCTCAGTATCTTTATCAGAGATTTTGCATGGTAAAGAATCACCTCCGTTACCGTCATTTGGACAGGAAATTTATCGCGGATAACCAGAAGATTTACGGAGATAGATTGTTCACAGTCAGTAAATGCATAGAGGGCATCTATTACATCCTGTGTATAGGTATTTCGAGCAAGAGTTATTTCAATGTTTACCTTACTTGTAGTGAAATCATTTATGCTCGCAATTTTCAACTTTCCCTTTTTTGCGGCAGCCTCCACGGACGCTATCAGCTTTTCGGTAGTGACACCAAAAGGAAGCTCCTCTACAATAATTCTTTTCGGATCTTTTGTATTGAGTTTAGCCCGTACAAGAACTTTACCCTGACCATCTGCATATTCAGATACATCAAGGAATCCTCCACCGGGAAAATCCGGTAACAGCGTAAAATCTTCACCCTTCAAGGCCGCCGAAACTGCATCGAACACTTCAAGCAGATTATTCGGAAGTACTTTGGTTGCCATACCCACAGCAATCCCCTCTGCTCCCAGAACTAAAAGCACCGGTATTTTTGCCGGAAAGGCTACCGGTTCAGTATTTCTTCCATCGTACGACTCCTGAAATTCTGTAAGATCAGGGTTATGGAGTACCATTTTAGCAAAGGGTAAGGAGCGGCACTCTATATATCGTGCTGCAGAGGCTACATCACCGGTAAGAAAATTTCCGAAATTTCCCTGACGATCAATAAAAAGATTCATATTAGCAAGGTTAACCAAGGCCTCATAAATTGAAGAATCGCCATGCGGATGATATTTCATACAATGGCCGACAACGTTAGCTACTTTATGAAATTTTCCATCATCCATTTCCAGAAGAGAGTGCAATATCCGGCGTTGTACCGGCTTTAAACCATCCTCAATGTCAGGAATTGCCCGTTCCTTGATAACATACGAGGCATACTCCAGAAAATTGTTTTGAAAAAGTGTTTTTGCATAAGCCATTATATGAGATTCTCCATGATGAATTGTCTTCGTTCAGGTGTGTTTTTCCCCATATAAAACTCAAGGGTTGTCCTGATATCATGAATAGCACGTACACTTACCGGAACCAACCGGATATCCCGGCCGATAAACTGCCCGAACTCTTTAGGCGATATCTCACCCAACCCCTTAAAACGGGTAATTTCAGGTCCGCGCAATCTTTCTTTAGCAGTGTCACGTTCTGATGCATTATAACAATAGATGGTCTCTACCTTGTTACGAACCCTAAAAAGAGGGGTTTCAAGTATATATAAATGCCCGGAAATAATGGTATCCTCAAAAAAATTGAGAAAAAATGTCAGCAGCAGATTTCTGATGTGAAACCCGTCAAAGTCAGCATCGGTAGCGATTACGATTCGATCATACCGTAAGCCTTCTACACCGTTCTCTATACCGAGAGCCATCATAAGGTTGTAGAGCTCCTCGTTTTTATAGATCTCTGTGCGCTTTTTACCGTATACATTAAGAACTTTTCCCCTAAGACTAAAAATTGCCTGACTGTATACATCTCTTGCGGAAATCATTGAACCTGATGCAGACTGTCCCTCAGTCAGGAAAATAGTAGTGGGCGCACTTTTTTTATTTACATCACCTAAATGAAATTTACAATCTTTTAAATTCGGAATCTTTAAAGAGATTTTTTTTGCTGCTTCCCGTGCACCTTTCTTTACATCATTCAACTCTTTTCGAAGTTTCTCATTGCTGATAATTTTATTTGACAGTTTGTCTGCAGAGATTGTGTTTTTCATAAGAAAATCAATAATCGCTGCCTTAACTTCCTGTACAATCCACCCTCTGATATCGGTATTACCTAACTTGTTTTTAGTCTGACTCTCAAAAACAGGATTCATAAGTTTTATGGCTATTGCACCGGCTATACCGTCACGGGCATCAATTCCAGAATAATTCTTTTTATAATACTCATTCACCCCTTTAAGAATGCCCTCCCTGAAAGCACTCAGATGCGCCCCACCGGCACTCGTATACTGCCCATTAACATAAGAAAAATAGTTTTCTCCGTAATTATTTGTATGTGTAACTGAAAACTCCAGTTGTTTACCCTTATAATGAATAATATCATAGAGCAGATCTGAACCAACCTCTTCGCTCAACAGGTCATACAATCCCTTTCTGGAGGAGTAGAGCTTCCCATTGAACTCTAGGCTCAGCCCCGAGTTCAGATAGGCATAGTTCCATATTCTCTGCTCCACAAAATCAGGGTTAAACTCATACTCTCCGAAGATTTGTTCATCCGGTACAAACTCGACCAGGGTTCCGTCAGGCTGCGAACTCTTTCCCGTCTTTTGAGAAAGCAGTGTCCCCCGTTCAAACACGGCTTCAGCAAACTTGCCTTCCCGATAAGCAACCACCCGGAATTTTGAGGAGAGTGCATTCACTGCCTTGGTACCAACACCATTGAGACCAACGGAGAACTGGAAAACCTCATCGTTGTACTTGGCTCCAGTATTTATGATGGAAACACAGTCAATAATCTTTCCAAGCGGAATACCGCGGCCAAAATCCCTGACTTTCACCATGGTATCTTTTATCTCTACTACAATCTGTTTACCAAACCCCATGATGAATTCATCAATACCATTATCTATTACTTCCTTTAGAAGGATATAAATTCCATCATCAACATTTGATCCATCCCCAAGCCGCCCAATATACATTCCTGTTCGTAAACGGATATGATCCAGAGAACTTAATGTTTTTATTTTACTCTCATCATACACAATTGCAGATGATTTTATTTCTTTTTCCATAGTACAACAGTATACAACAAATCATGGGTTTTATCAATTTATCTCCACTATGAGTAGTGGAGATGTTTATTATAATAATAATTCTATGCTAGATATAATGTTAATGTATAGGAATTAATTTCGATATACTTCGCGGCGATTTCCCACCTTTACCACACACACAATAAGTTTTTCATCTTCGATGGAATAGAGAATTCGAAAATTTCCTTGCCGCAGACGATATCTATCGTGTCCTGAAAGCTTCTTTGACTGTGGAGGGGAGGGACGCGGGTTCTCTGCAAGGGCCTGGATCGCCTCAAGTATGTGCTTTAACTGAAAATAATTGATTGAATAATTGAGCCAATTTCAAAATGCTTTGCATTTTTGGAAAATGGCTTTTGAAGTTTGTCTATATATATTCAAATAAATAATTATTATATAATTATTTATTTGAAATACAAACTTCTGACCAAATCGTCGAAATTTCAAAACAAAATCATTTTGAAATTTCCTCAATTCATTAATCAAACTTATTCAGATCTTCCTCGTCTCGTCCACACTTGTTATAGTCGATAATCTCAACCCTGGGATAAAACCAGTCGAACATATCGCGGCGAAGTTTAGCCATCCAAACCTGACCGGCCTCTTTACGCTTAAGATTGTAGAATACCACACCTTCGGCAAAGACGGTTTCCCCAGACTGCTTTCTTACATTCTTTTGAAAAAAGAGAGAAAATAGATAATCTTTGAACCAGCCGGACCAATTATCAAAAGTACGGTCGTGCTGCTCGAAAGATTTATACCTCAGCTGGCTCATCGACCTCTCGAAAGGATACCAAATATGATGATCAAGCTGATACGGGTTCCCTTGAAATTTCGGACCCAGCAACTCTCCTGCCTGCTCGCCCTCCGATTGCACATATTTCTTTTCAGCCGCCTTATAAATCCCTTCCATGATATATAGATTGATGTTCTCATCAATCTTCAGAGGATCAATTTGATTAAGCCTGTTCTGAACAGCTGCAATTCTACCATTTTCTGTCAGCACCTTAACATTCGATCCATCAACCTTTTCCACGGCAAATGTATCAGAATCATCAAACACCCATTGGTAACCGGGGTTTACCCGGTCAACTGCAAGATACACTTCAGGACTGCGTAAATGCTGCTCACGCCCGTATTTCTTGAAGCTATCCTTAGTAACTTTATAGGTCTGCCGAATAAACGGACACTGTAATTTTGGAAAATCAGTCAAAATAAGTTACACTCCCATGCTGAATTATTTAAAAAGCTTTCAAAAACACCTGTTCTTGATGGACAAAAACCTTCGATCCTTGTGTTTATATTTTGAAAGAACCTCAGTTGCTTAAATTATAGCAGATGTAATCCATATTGAACACGACAAAATATGGACGCTTGGAGCTGGATTGTATATACTGCAAAGAGTAGATTTTTTAAAGACAGGAGTGAGAATATGGGAAGCAAGCAGCATGTTATTGCAGATTTTTATGACACACGATGGAGAACAGTTAATGATTTGGGAACAGAGATAAAAATAGGCTCTGAACCTGGAAAAGCCGCTCCCTACGATCTTCTCCTGGGAGCATTAAGCGGCTGTCTCTACAGTACCTTTGAGTCAATTCTTGAAAAAATGCAGATGTCCGTAAAAGGAACCCGTTTTGATATCCATGGTGAAAAACGGGATGATAAAGTAGCAACTTTAAAAGAGTGTCATGTCAATGTAACTGTAGTCGGTGCAGAAGATGAACAAAAAGCTAAAAAGGCAATGGAAATTGCAACACGTTACTGCTCAATATATCAGACATTAAACAAAGTGGCAGAAATGTCATGGGAAATATCTTTCGAATAAAAAATTTATGAAAATTTAATCGCATTATTATACATTTCTCTATAAATAATCTTAGGATCAGACCCTGCATTGCGTATAGTTCTTGTAAAATGAGAACCCACTACTGCTGCATAAGCATGTCCCTGTAAAGCATCTACCTGATCTCTTGTACTTATTCCAAATCCTGCATAGAGTTTTGGAACTCCAAGACTGTCTAGAAACTGAATAGTATCATTATCCATAACTGTTTTTGTTCCGGTCACTCCCTGCCTGAGCGAAACATAACATCGCTCAGCATGAAGATTTCTCAGCATCTCAATTCTTTCAGGAATCATATTTACTACTGCAACAGGAACAGCATCGACCGCCACTCCATCCTGTGAAGCATAGGAATAAAAACCCTCTTCATCTTCGATGGGCAAGTCCGGAACTATAACACCGGTTACCTTTGCCTTGTTCATATCATCGATAAATTTCCGTATCCCATACCGGAAAATTATATTGGCATAGGTCATAACATGGATTTCGTCGAATCCCCTTGCTGAAGCAAAATTCAGATACCGATAAAAATCCTCAACTTTGAAACCATTGCGAAGAGCAGCTTCTCCTGCTCCGGTATTTTCCGGTCCGTCGGCTGTTGGATCGGAAAAGGGTATTTGTATTTCAAGTATAGCTATCCCGCTGTCAGACATAGCGCTGCAGGCAGCCTCAAACCCGGCAGTATCAGGATATCCGGCAACCAGGTGTCCCATGATTTTTATTTTCTGATTGTCAATCATCTTACACTCCTGTCTTTCAAACGATCCGCCTCTTCATTAAGGAATGTTTTCCATTCGTGCGTATATAACTCTCCTGCGGTAATAAAGAGGTCTTTATCGCCTCTACCCGACATATTTACTACGATTATACTGTTTTTTTTCATTTGGGAAGCTTTTTTTAAAACTTCTGCAGCTGCATGGGCAGATTCTAAAGCAAAAATAATACCCTCTTTCTGCGCAAATTCCTGATATGCTTGCAGCACCTCTGAGTCATAAGCTTTGGTAAATTTTACTCTTCCTGTCTCATATAACTGCACCAGCTGCGGACCAATTCCGGCGTAATCCAAGCCGGCTGAAATTGAATGGGTTGATTGAACCTGCCCATCGTCTGTCTGCAGGAAATAAGATTTATACCCCTCAATGATTCCCGTCTGTCCTCCTCCATTCATTCGCACAGCATGTTCACCAGGCTTATCGCCAAACCCGCCGGCTTCAACAGCAGTGAGTGCAACCGGATCCTCTAAGAAAGCAGTGAATATACCCATCGCATTTGATCCGCCGCCGCAGCATGCGACTACTTCATCAGGCAATCTTCCTGTCATCTCAAGTATTTGACTTCTTGTTTCATCCCCAATAACTCTTTGGAAATCCCGAACCATATCCGGGTAAGGATAGGGTCCCAACGCAGACCCCAGAACATACGCGGTTCGCTTCGATTCCCGGACCCAATCTTTAAGAGCAGCATTTACTGCATCTTTAAGTGTTTTCGTACCATCTTCAACCACCTGCACATCCGCACCAAACTGCTTCATAAGAAAAACATTCGGCTGCTGTCGTTTAACATCAACCGAACCCATAAAAATCTCACACGAAAGTCCAAGTTTTGCAGCGGCAGATGCAACTGCAACACCATGCTGTCCGGCCCCTGTTTCCGCAATCACCTTGTTCTTTCCCATATGCTTTGCCAGCAGAACCTGTCCAAGAGCATTGTTTATTTTATGAGCACCGGTATGGGCCAGTCCTTCCATCTTAACATAAATTGAGGCACCACCCAGTTCTTCTGTGAGATTCTCTGCCGGACAAAGCGGTGTAGGTCTGCCGACAAAATTTCTTAAAAGCCGGAGATATTCTGATCGGAATTTTTCAGAAGGAAGTATCTCAATAACGGCTTTTTCCAATTCAGCGAGAGCTGGTTTCAACACTTCTCCAACATATTGGCCGCCGTATGCGCCAAACCATTTACCCATAATTATTCTCCATAATTGAAAATATCTCTTCAATCTTATCATGATTCTTGATTCCGGGACTACTTTCCACTCCTGAAGCTACATCTATCAAAAGCGGATTAAACATCTTAAGTATACTTTCGAGGTTCTTCGGAGTTATCCCTCCGGCAATAAATCCTCCCTGCAACGGCACGCTAAATGAGGCATCAAAGCTTAATCCAAGAGAGTCGTTAAAAGCACCTTTTGGTTTATCGTAAAGACTTAGCGGTGAAAATAAATCATCATCCACTTCTTCTGGAGACTCAAGTGAAATTGCCTTATAAGCATTCCCGCCAAAAGAATGCACTAACTCAAGTGACTCATTCCCATGGAACTGAACACCATCAATTATACCCTGCACGAGAAGTCTCCGCAGTTTACTGATTAATTCGGTATCCGGATCTTTCACTACTGCAACTCTCAGCACATTATATGCAGTAAACTTTTCGAGATCAGCTATGCTTATCTGCCTTTTGGACTGAGCCAGAATGAAGCCAAGTACATCTGCTCCAGCTTTTACGGATATATCAGCATCAGCTGTGTTGGTAATACCGCAAATTTTAACCAGTGGGATAATCTCTCCATCCGGGCTTTTTCTGCAGCGCTGCATGAGCCTGGAAAAAAAATTAGGGCGTTCAGACCTGCCTCTTTCATACGCAGAAAACATCTCCTGAACAGTCAGGGATCTGTTCGCAGTACGCATAAGTTTTTCACCAATCAGAACTCCATAAAATCCGGCATTTCCTGCCAATCGGGCGAAAAAGGCATCCCTCACCCCCGACTCGGCAATAACCGGTAAATTTTCAGGAATCCGCTGTTTCAAGGCAAAAGGAATGCGATTATTTACATGAAACGTCACTAAATTACGGGAATTAATCCCCACTGCATCCGGAAGTTCTTCAAGATGGAGGATACGTTCCAACTCGGATTCACTATGTGCTTCGCAGAGAACCTGCATCCCCCTGCTGTGCGCTTCAGATAGTAAACCTTCTAATTGAATCGTATCAAGCATCTCTGCAATAAGGAGAACCGCATCGGCTCCGATAAGCCAGGATTCATGAATATCTTCTTTTGTATAAAGAAAGTCTTTTCTCAGAAAACCTTTTTCCGGGTAAAGGCGCTTAAGATCGTACAAAAATTTCCAATTTCCCAGGAAATGATTTTGCTCTGTAAGAACTGAGAATCGTTCTGCTCCACCCTGAACATACTCTGCAATCACATCTTCAAGACGTTCTGAAGAATTGATTATTCCCTTGCTGGGGGAAGCTTTTTTAAGTTCACAGATGGGCCCCCTTTTATTAAAAAAATCAACAACAGGCATGTCTCTTCTTCTTTTGGTTAACATGTTACGTATATCTTCTGTTTCCTGATGCTTATATAAAGCCCTTTCCTGAATGATTTTCTGCAGAATATTAATCATGCGTCACCCTCATGATTCTGTATATTGTTAACAAGTTTACCAACTGCACCATCAGTAATCAGCGTGCATGCATGCAAATATCCCTGTTCTATTGTTTCTGCGGCCCCCGCAATATAGAGTCCCGCTCCCGCATTCAGTGCCACGGCTTCAAACACGGCTCTACTCTTATGCGTTGACAACACACCGTTGACAATTTCCATGAATAATTCGGCATTATCAACCGCATTCCCACCTTCCAGATCTTTTAGAAGATAACCGTCTATCCCAAGTGTTTCAGGATCAACCGTATATTCACGGATTTCTCCATCTTCACAAATTTCCTTTACCAACGTCGGAGCACAAATACTTATCTCATCAAGATGATCTTCTGAGTGAACAACCATACCCCTTTTTACTCCAAGGAGTTTTAAGGTCTCTGCATAAATGCCAAGTATTGATTCTGAAAAAACCCCGGTCAACTGATAGCAGGGACGCATAGGGTTCACTAGCGGCCCAATCATATTGAAGACAGTCCGCACTTTCAATTCCTGCCTTACCTGCCCCGCAAAGCGCATAGCGCCATGGAAAACAGGTGCAAAAAGAAATGCAAAATTATGCTGGTCTATACTCTTCTTACACCTTTCATATGATTGAGTAACTGGAATACCAAGAGCCTCTAAAAAATCATAGCTTCCTGATTTCGAAGAAACAGCCTTATTCCCATGTTTGGCAATCTTAATTCCTGCTGCTGCACAAACCAGTGCTGATGCTGTCGATATGTTGAACGTATGTTTTCCATCTCCACCGGTACCGCAGGTATCCAGCAACGCACTCTCTTCCGGCTGAACACCTGTTTTATTTATGAGAACGGAAGCAAATTGACTTAATTCTATTGAAGTCACCCCTTTGACCGCCATCGCGCCCAGAAAAGCCCCAATCTGACCATTACTCAACTCTCCGTTGGTTATCTCATCCATTATCTCGTAGGCATCAGCTGCAGCCAGATTCTGACCATTTGTCAAATTTCCCAGAATCCTGGTGACAGGGGATTCTTCTCTCTTATAGGAGAGAAAATTCTGGATAAGCTTCTCTCCATGCTGTGTCCCGATAGACTCAGGGTGAAACTGGACGCCTTCAATCTGATAATCCCTATGCCTGACTCCCATAATTGTCTGATCACTCTGTGCCCGGGAAGTTACCTGCAGTACATCCGGGACCGAACCCTGACTGGCAGTCAGGGAGTGATATCTTACCACCCTCATCTGCTGTTCAAGGTTCCGGAACATCCCCCGGCTATCGTGGGACAGTATATCAACTTTTCCGTGCATGATCGTCGGTGCCTGTACGATCTCACCGCCGAAAGCCTGAACAATAACTTGGTGACCAAGACAAACGCCCATAATTGGGATTTTTCCTGCAAAATACCGGACAACCTGCAGTGATATTCCCGCATCATCCGGCGTTCCCGGTCCCGGAGATATCACTATATAGTCGGGCATCAGCAGTTCAATTTCATCGATGGTAATGCTCTTGTTTCTCTTTACCACCACTTCCTGACCAGTTCTTTTCAGCAGGTCCACAATGTTATACGTAAATGAATCATAATTATCTATCATCAATACCATCAGGATAACCCTCCCAAGGTCTGAATCGTGGCCTTAGCCTTATTTACGGTCTCTTCATACTCTTTTTCGGGTATAGAATCGTAGACTATGCCGGCTCCAGCCTGAACATAGAACGTGCCCTCTTTACAGATCACTGAACGTATGATGATACAGGAATCAAAATCATTATGTATATCTATATACCCGATCAGTCCTGCATACGGTCCCCGTTTTACCGGTTCCAGCGCGGAGATTATCTCCATAGCTTTGATCTTGGGAGCTCCGGAAACGGTACCTGCAGGAAAGGATGCCCTTATAAGATCAAAAACATCCTTTTCATCATCAAGCTCACCTTCAACTTCCGATACTATATGCATTACATGTGAATATCGTTCTACTGAGAAACTTTTCGAAACCTGAACAGTCCCCGGTTTACACACTCGATTAAGGTCGTTTCTGGCAAGATCTATTAGCATCAGATGCTCTGCGCGCTCTTTTGGATCATGCAGCAGTTCCTGTTCAAGGCGCAGATCCTCTTTCCGTGTCTTGCCGCGCGGACGGGTTCCGGCAATTGGTTTGATGGTAGCAACACCTTCAGTAAATTTAATCATAACTTCAGGACTGGCTCCATACAGTATGAAACCGGAAAAATCAAGAAAGAACATATAGGGTGATGGGTTGGTTCTGCGAAGTCTGCGATATGCTTCAAATGGCGGGATTCCGGATTTTACTGCAACCCTATGAGAAAGCACACCCTGCAGGAGGTCTCCTCGAATCACCGCCTCTCTTACCTTTTTCACACCGGTGATATAGACTTCGGCATGCTTATCGGTATCAGCATCAGCCGCATATTCCGTTTCATCCCCCTGGAACGCCCTGAAATCAGCATCGAAAAGCCTGTCTTCAATCTTTTGAATCTCTTTTTTCAGGTTGTAATTCTCTCCCTCTCTCTTTAAAGCAAGGATAATCAGTTCGTCTTTATAATGATCAAACACCACAAAAACCCTGCCGAAAACAAATACAGAGTCCGGCAGCTGAAGATCATCATGCTGATCAGCCAGATGGATCTCATCCATCAATGCAGCCGTCTCATAACCGAGATACCCCACTCCTCCGGCAGGTACGGGAAAACTCAGGTGTACTGCTTCAGGAAAATCGACGGATTTTCTGCTGTACTCTTTTACATATTCGAGAAATTTTTCCGGAGAAGAATCAATGATCCTTTCCAAGCCGTCAGGAGCTGTGCAGACAACCCCGCGTGAATCCAGCTGGATTCGGGAAGACTCGGAGACCATGAGAATTGAATATCTGCTTTTCCCGATATCTAAAACTGCTGACTCCAGGAGTGCGCAAGCTGATAATTTGAGAAATGCAACCTGTGGGGTTATTCTGTCCGCTCTTAGTTTTTTATATTGTAATTCATTCATGTTTCTGTTTATAGAAACATTTCGGAAAAAAGTCAACTGCTTAATTGTGAGATAATGCGTTTTCAGAATACTATTTGGTAATCAGACATCTATTCATGCTGTTTGAGAAGGGCTGTCAAGTAATTTCTCAGTACGTGTTATGTGTCTCTTTTTCTCTCTATTCAGCTTTACTTCACTGCAGCAGCCCTCTTTATTATGCTGACGAGCCTCTTTCTTACGTCTGCGGGCGGCTTTTCTTGCTTGTGAAATTCTGCGGTAATTTGCCGCATCCTCTATCATCTGATTCTGATTTATTTTTGCTTCATATAACATTGTTTCACAGAATAACATCTATTCCTCCCGGGGTATAAGCCAGTGCTAAGAAGCCGGCTTACAATAAATACATTCTAACTTTTATATTAGAACAATTTCTAATACTTATGTATTATATATATGATACTTTTACCTTCTTGTCAAGCTTTATCTTAGATATTTTTCTAATTTATGTTGTCAATAAATTTCTTAGTATGATATAATATATGTATGAAATTTATATACAACCATGCAATTGAATTCTACTGTTTTCTAAGTACCTATATTGAGGCAAAAATTGAGAAGGAGAAAGAGAAAGAGAACCTCTCTCTTCCTGCCGATCCAGAACTGGCTGCTGTCTATGATAAGGTTGATCAGGAGATTTCTCCGTTTCTCAAGCATGATATTGAGCTTCTCTTCAACAAGATGTTTGTAACACTTTGGCTGCTGTACTGCTACATTCATGAACATAATTTTACTGATGAAATACAACTTATCTCTTTTCTGCAGAACCAGACTGAAGATGATTTCAGAGGATACTACCTTAAACGCCTCTGGCTGACTGAAACTCCTCTGGATGAAATAAAGGAGAAGGACATCAAGAACGCTATTATGGAAAACTATTTTCACACATCGTCCACACAAGCGAAATTGATCAAACAGTTGCTGATGAACCCCGAAGATTGGAAACCGAAGATTTTACACACAGTTACGGATTTTTATGAAAAACACTATCTTCCGATTAAAGAATCTCTTATAGAGACTGGAACCAGGCGTGCGGCGGCGGCAGAAATTCTGTTCAACAAGGATCAGAATCATTACCTGGATACACTCACACTAGGACACTACCGTGACCTGCTGCACCACAATAAAGACACAACCGTATATATCTCTTATACCGGCGACCGCAACTTAATGATATCAATCAAAAGCAGTGTTATTCTTTTAGGACTTACCAGAGAAACACTTCTAACCTCGGCAAACAGAAAACTACAGACAAATATGCTTTTTAATACGCTTTCAGATACGAAAAGGTTGGAGATACTGAGACTTCTTAGAGAGAGGGAATGGTTCAGCAATGAGCTGGCAATACATTTTGGGCTGACTGCAGCTACTATGTCCTATCACTTGAACAAAATGAATAGTGCGGGTTTGATCACTTTCAGATTTGGAGATCAGAAAAAGTTATACTATTCATTGAGCAGAGAGAATCTGGAGAATTATCTCAATTGTGCACGGGCAGATCTGCTGGGTGACACAACATGCAATACAAAAAACGATGATTGAAACCATTCTTTAAGACCTGACTATAAAGGCATCCGTTTCCGGATGCCTTCAGTTTGTTCATAACATAATTATGGATTCAGCAGATCGATCAGCCGAAGATATACTGATTGATAAGATTTTTTATCAGCTCCTGCTTACCGCTGATCCGTTCTGACTCACCCTGTCCTGCCGCTATGTCCCGCAAATCTGTCAAGGAGAGTTTACCAGCCTCAAAATCGGCTCCCTTTCCACTGTCAAAGGAGCTGTAACGTTTACTGATCATTGCATCGAGCTTTCCGTCAGTAATAATTCTATCGGCTATTTCGAGAGCAAGAGCAAACGTGTCCATTCCACCAATATGAGCAAGAAACAGATCTTCGGAATCTGTTGAGTTTCTGCGCAGCTTGGCATCAAAATTCAATCCGCCCGTCTTTAGACCGCCTGACTTAAGGACAACCATCATTGCCTCAAGTGAGTCATACACATTTGTCGGGAACTCATCTGTATCCCAGCCGTTCTGTGCATCTCCCTCATTTGCATCAATACTGCCCAGCATGTCCGCATCAGCACAAACCTGAAGATCATGAGCAAATGTGTGCCCAGCAAGGGTTGCATGGTTATTTTCAATATTACACTTAAAATCTTTATCCAGACCGTAATTCCGAAGAAATCCGATTGCTGTTGCAGCATCAAAATCATACTGATGTTTTGTCGGCTCCATAGGCTTCGGTTCAATCAGGAAAGTTCCCTTAAAACCAATACTTCTTCCGTAATCTCTTGAAATCGACAAAAATTGTGCCAAATGATCCAGCTCTCGCTTCATCTGGGTATTTAGCAGAGTCATGTACCCTTCGCGTCCGCCCCAGAATACATAATTTTCTCCACCCAACATAACATTAACATCAAGACAAGCCTTAACCTGGGAACCTGCACGTGCAAGTACCGTAAAATCCGGATTTGTTGCAGCACCATTCATATATCGTGGATTTGAGAACATATTAGCAGTATTCCAAAGCAGCTTCACACCGGTTGCATCCTGCCGCTCCTTCAGAACTTCTGCCATACTAAACAGGTTTTTCTCATACTCTGCTACCGTTGCTCCATCAGGAGAGGCATCAATATCATGAAAACAGTAGAGACCGGCTCCTACTTTTGTAAAAAATTCAAAGGCTGCATCAGCCTTCTTCTCCGCTGCTGTCATTGGATCCGGATCATCCCAGGGAAAAATCTGAGTAGGACTGCCGAAAGGATCAGAACCTTTTCCGCAGAATGAGTGCCAGTACGCAATTGCAAAACGCAGGTGCTCAGCCATTGTTTTTCCGCTAATTACTTTCCCTGCATCAAAAAATTTAAATGATAAAGGATTGTCTGATTCAGGTCCTTCATAAGCAACCTTTCCAATTCCCTTGAAATATTCATCATTCCCTAAAAAATAGTCAGCCATATAATTACACTCCTACATATTTTGTTATTATGAAAACAAACCGCTCAATGCATCAACATAAGCAGCATATTCTTTATACACTTTTTCATAGACCAAAACCGCTTCCCGGTCAGGACGACAGGTCTTTGCATCATCAATCTCCACATGTTCCCGAACTATTTCTTTAATCCCGGTACTTTTACCTGATAAAATCTCCAGAGTCCAAAGAGCCTGTACAGCACCGCCCAAAGCAGCAGCTTCTGCCAGAACAGGAACCGTTATAGGAAGATTAAATATGTCAGCAGCTATTTGTCTCCAAAGAGGAGAATTTGCACCGCCGCCGATAAGGCGGACTTCTTTTGCAGAGAATCCAAGCCGAATAAATGAGTCCAAACCCATTTTGAGACCAAAAATTGCCGATTCCATTGCTGCACGGGCAATGTTCTCTTCTGTCATGTTTTCATTGTCCATACCTACAATACATGCTTTTCCATTGGGGAAATTAGGTGTTCTTTCGCCATTAAAATAGGGGAGCATCATCACCCCACGGGCACCAGCAGGAGCCTTTTCTGCAATAGCATCAAACTCTTTTACTCCGCGTTGAAATAGTGCTCTGGTTTGCTCGGATGCCACCGTACAGTTCATTGTGCAAAGCAGCGGCAGCCAGCCTCCGGTGGAGGAACAGAATGCAGCAAGATATCCTTCCGGATCAATGATCGGTTTATCTGAATATCCATATATTGTTCCGGAAGTTCCCAGACTCATGGTAAGAAATCCATCCTCAACCGTTCCGGTACCAACAGCTCCCATCATATTATCACCGCCGCCGCAGGAGACCGGAATTCCAGCAGGGACACCAAGAATTCCGGCAGCTTTTTCGGTAACATAACCGGCCGGTTCACCTGCTTTGACCAGCCTGGGCAGCAAAGATTTCATATCTCTTTCCGGGTCCAGAGCTTTCAGCAGTTCCTCATCCCAGGTACAAGTCCGAACATCCAGAAGGGCGGTTCCGGAAGCATCTCCCGCTTCCATAGTATATTCGCCAGTGAGGTACCAATTGATATAATCATGCGGGAGCAGTATCTTTGTCATCTTCGCATAGAGTTCCGGATATTTTTTCTTAAACCAGAGAATCTTTGACGCAGTATATCCGGGAAGGACAAGGTTTCCAGGCCCTTCGAGTAATTTATCTGAACCTCCATAGAGATCTGTAAGTTCATCACATTCTAAAGCCGTTGAAGTATCACACCAGAGCTTAACCGGTCTGATGACAGCTCCTGCTGCATCGACAGGTACAAATCCATGCTGCTGTCCGGACACACCAATAGCCCTTACCGACTCCTTAATTTCAGCAGGAATCTGTGAAAAGCAGGCTTCTATCGCCTCAATCCACCACTCTGCCTGCTGTTCTCTTGTACCATCGTCTCGGCTGATCAAGTTATGCTGCGCTGAGGAGGACGCAGCGATCTGTTTTTTATCATAGTCATAAAAAACAACTTTAGTGCTTTGAGTTCCGGTATCAATTCCGGCTGTTATATTCATATAGACTTCTCCATGCACACCTAGACTTATTATCATAATGCGGGATCAATCGGGTAAAAGGAATGGACAAAATTGATAAGACATGCATATAATTGACCTGATGAAAATACGGGACGCTGTTTT
Organism: Spirochaetia bacterium; assembly: GCA_016784705.1. Classification (GTDB taxonomy): domain Bacteria; phylum Spirochaetota; class Spirochaetia; order JABMQR01; family JABMQR01; genus JABMQR01. The sequence goes on from JADHUD010000004.1 coordinate 21,850, forward strand.
TGTCTACCAGATGCGTAATGAAGATGAAATACGCTGGCATGGCAGGCACCATCAGCATACAGAAACAGAGTACGAACTACACTATTTCCTGCAGGGTAATGGAGAATTTCTCAACGGTCCGGCACTGTATACCATAAATCCAGGTACCCTGTTCCTCACCTCTCCATCGGTACATCATGAAATCAGAGCAAAAAAGACCAACAGCCCTATAACCTATTATGCAGTCCTGTTTTCTGTGGAACCGGAAGAATTGGAGGTTCTGGAGTTGCTTCAAAGAGATATCCGGCGAGCTTCCAGATACACAATCGGCTCTAATTATCGTTTTTTCTTTGAAGAGATGCGGGAAAAGGGGATGTCCAAGAATGAGAATTTGCGTAGATCTGCAGCTCATCAACTTATCTCTTTCCTCTATCTGCTAAGCGAAGGAGCGCCCTCCTCCTCCTTTAGAGGAGAGGACAGTATACATTTGGAACGGGCTTTACGCTACATGCAGAATAATGTAATGAGCACAATCACCCTGCAGGATATCGCAAAATATCTAAATCTCACTGAATCGTATTTTATCAGGCTGTTTAAACGGAGGATGAACACCACCCCCATGAAATATTATACACGCCTGAAGGTTGAGGCTGCAGGAGCAATGCTGGCTTGTACAAACCTCTCGGTTAAGGAGATTGCCGCACAGCTCTTTTTCTATAGTGAATTCCATTTCAGCAGGGTCTTTAAGCAGTACACCGGGTTTGCTCCAAGTTTTTACCGGATTCAGTATTTGCAGACGCTTGAGGCTCCAACAAAAATCTAAAAAATCTATCTATCAAAATATTGACATAAAATTATAATTACAATTATACTTGTATAAGTATATGGAGGATAGAATATGGGTCAAATAACTATCTATCTCGATAGTAAAACAGAGATGAAAATAAAAAAAGCCGCTAAATCAAGCCACTTGTCTGTTAGCAAATGGATGGTAAATATCATTGATGAAAAAATAGCTGCAGAGTGGCCTCTGGATATTGTTAATTTGGCTGGTAGTTGGAAAAATGACTTTCCCACAATCGAAGAAATTAGAGAAAATCCTGGTCAAGACTATCCAAGGGAGGATCTCTAAAATGTATCTCCTCGACACAAATACCATTATCTACTTCTTCAAAGGCTTGGGAAAGGTAGCAGAAACCCTACTTTCCAAGGCTCCTGAAGATATTGCTATTCCAGCAATTGTTTTGTATGAACTTGAAGTAGGAATAGCCAAATCAAGCAATCCAAAAAAACGAAAAATTCAATTAGAGTCATTAGTCTCACGTATTACTGTTTTACCTTTTACCGAAAAAGAAGCAGAAATTTCCGCAAAAATCAGAGCAGAGCTTGAAAAACAAGGAGCCCCAATAGGATCCCTTGATAATCTTATTGCCGGTATTGCTCTCTATTCAAACACTGTATTAGTCACTCACAATTTGAAAGAATTCAGCAGAGTTAAGGGGCTAATCATCGAGGATTGGTTTTGAGAATAACCGCATAACAAGGCAAAACCAGATAGACAATATTGATCAGGATGAAATCGGGATACCTATCTTCCACACACCTTTCTCTAAAAATGCTTCTATTGTTTGGCGGTGCGCCTTATTGATAAGGTTAGAGTGCGATAGTTTTTCTCTTTTTGCATATGCATTTAGTGTAATAATTTCCCGCTCCTCAAGATATGCCAATCTTTTATGATAACTATTCGTAATGGCTTTACCCACTAGTTCTTCCATAATAGAGGTTCTGCCACCCCTATTAAACTCTTCAAAGGCATTATAATACTGGGTTCTATCAATGAATTTGATATTTATTGGAACAAACCCTTCGCGTATAAGAATATAATTGTTAATAGCCCTGCCTACACGACCATTGCCATCAACAAATGGATGTATTTTTTCAAAGGTAAGATGCAGATTTGCAATTCGTTTAATAATATTTTCGCTATAACTTCCCTGATAGGAAACAAGCATTGACTCTAAAGCACCAACTACCTGACCGGGAGCTAGAGCAATGTGATCGGCGACACGCACCCATTCACCTTTCTCCCTGAATCTTCCAGCTATATCATCCCGAATATTTGAAATAAGCATCTTATGAAGCAGCAATATTTTCTCAAGAGTCAATTCACCCTCTTTTGCTTTTCGATTGATATATTCAACAACTCTTGCTAAATTTCTTGCTTCGAATAGTTCACGTTCGGAAATATATCTATCAAGATCTATTTGTAATAAGATTTTTTCTGTCTCTTCCAGGGTCAATGTACTATTTTCAATAGCATTTGAGTTATAGACCTGCTCTGCAGTTTCTGTTTCAAATAAGAGGGTTATTAATGCTTCTTTTTTATGAGCAACTTTAAAATAACGCTCGCGTAATGATTGAATCTGGTTGTATATAGCTAATGTTCTTGCCATACTTCCCATTGTATTGTATTTTCACGTATATTTCAACATAAACGTGAATACTATCGTTATTTATCCTAATTTTCACGTTTATTCTACTTATTTCGTTAACTTCTCTACTAATATCTCATATTTCACGATAATAGGCTCTGTATATCAGATAAGTTCCTTATACCTAAAACAGTTTGTTAAATGATCGTTAATAATCCCGATTGCCTGCAGATGTGCATAGAGTGTCGTTGATCCGACAAATTTAAAACCTCGGTTTTTCAAATCTTTGCTAACTGTATCCGAAAGCTCAGAAGTAACCTGCATATCCTTTAACGATGCAATATTATTATTAACTACTTTCCCATTGGTGAAATGCCAGATATACGCATCAAAAGTTCCAAACTCTTTCTGAACTTCAATAAATTTTCCGGCATTGTTGATTAATGCTGCAATTTTTAACCGGTTTCTGATAATTCCTGCGTCCTGCAGCAATAATGCAATTTTTTTGTTACCATAATTTGCAACTGTCTCAACATCAAAATTATCAAAAGCTTTCCGGAAGTTCTCTCTCTTATTGAGAATAGTACTCCAGCTGAGTCCTGCCTGCATACACTCCAGTACGAGGAATTCAAAATGTTTCTGATCATCATGAACAGGGGTTCCCCACTCTGTGTCATGATATGCCCGCATTAAATCGGATGATTCACACCACTCACAACGTTTAATCACAACTCCTCCCTGAGAAGAACATAATGAATATGATCTTCCCATTTTCCGGCTATGTTAAGATACTTTTCTGCAAGACCTTCACTTTTAAAACCAAGCTTCTCTGCTACAGTACGTGATGCCAAATTTTCCGGCATTATATTTGCCTCAATTCTATGGAGGCCGAACTCTTCAAATCCAATTCTTAACAGTTCCGAAACAGCTTCTGTAATATATCCCTTGTTCACAAATCTCTGATCCATTTGATATCCCAGAAAAGCCGAACAAAAGTTACCATATATTATCCGTGACAGACAAAGGTTTCCCATTGCAGTTTTTTCCTTACTGCCCGAATCTGAGGACTGATCCCTACTGAAAATCCAGAGACGCAACCCAGCCGCTTGCTGTTCAAATTCTATCTCTTCCTGAATAATTTTCTTTTGCCCGGACAGGGTATAAAAACTCTCATCCCTTACGGGTCCCCATTGGGCATGAAAGACCCTATTTTTTTGATAAAAATCCAAAGCTGTCTGAGCATCCGCCTCGGTAATGGTTCTCAGCAATAAGCGGTCATTCTCAATTCTTCTTCCAGACTCTCTTTTTTTGGAGATCCATTCTGATGAGAGAATACTCATCTCAATCAAATTGAGATATTCTCCTTTTACAAAATAGTGATCCCGCAAAACTCCTTCACGGTGAAACCCAAGTCCTGTATAACAGCTCAACGCCGGAGTATTTGCATCAAAAACTCCCAGACCGATTTTATGCAGTTTTTCTTCAGAAAATCCGATATGAAGAACACTTCTAACTGCCTGTGCTGCGAGTCCTTTTCCCCGCATATTCTTATCACCTATAAGTACGAATCCTAATCTGGCACTTCTGTTTTTCCGGTCAATCTGCCCAAGAGCGATAACCCCGACTGGGGAAAAAACAGGGGAAAAATCCTCTGTGCAGCCAGTTGAGTCTACAGTATTCTGTGCCTCAATAAGAAAAAAACGACTTTTTCCTGTCATGATGTTATCAATGAAGTAGTCTTTTATCTGGGTTTCTGTTAACGGTGCTGTGAAATGCATTCCAGCCCAGAACACCATATCAAGGTCATCCGCATCCCCCATCCAATTCATGATTTTCGGAATATCATGTAAAGTAAAGGGTTTCAGGTTTACAGACGGTCTTTTCTTCATTAAAAATTCCAGGTATCATAGCAGACAATTTCATCTATGGATTTTCGTCTTTTTGCAGCAGCTGACGGGTCGTCCGGATACCCAACCGGAAGAAGTGCAAAGACCTCAATCTCCTCCGGGATATTAAGAATATCTTTAACCGGCTGCTGGGTAAATCCTCCGATCCAGCAGGTTCCCAAACCAATCTCCACCGCCGCAAGCATCATATGATCCACAGCTATTGAGAGATCAACTGCATATCTCGGATGACCGCATTTCATATTTGCCTTGTCAGTTTCAGCACAGCAGACAAAAAGCAGAGGGGTTTCAGCAATAAATTTCTGACTGGGAACTGCCCCCTCCACGATCTTCCGTATAGTACTGCTGTCAGTAACTACAACTATCCGCCACTCCTGGAGATTCATGGCTGATGGGGCAATATGTGCTGCTTCAAGAATCCTGTCGACCTTATCTTTTTCCACAGACCTAGACTGATAAGATCTCACACTTTTACGCGTTTTCATTGCATCCTGTACATGCATTTTTTACTCCTTGTGTCTGATAAAATTTACTTACTACTTTTTACATGTTAATGAGAAAGAGGAAGCATGAAAACCCTGCAGTCATAAAAAACCCGGCTGCTTTTTTCCGGTAAATCAGCCGGGCTGATATTAGCAAAATATAATTCTATTCTTCTTCATCCCCGCCTTCATAGTAATATCCCCCATTAAAACCACCTTCAAAATCTTCCCAGCCAACTGCCACTTCGATTGCTCCGGTTATTGGACAAATAGTAAAAGCACGTGCTGCACCATCATATACAGAAACAAGCTCTTCAAAAGTATCAAAATCACTAAAACTCTTCCCCTCTATATCATCTATATCAAAATTAAGACCGCTATTTCTTCCTTCACGTACTTGAAGATCAAATGTAATACCATATATATAGTTTTTTGCTGTATTGGCATCTACAGGATCAGTTTCAAAGAAGTGAGGAGTATACAAATTTTCATCCTTATGTCCCCCAATAAGAAATCGCGAATATAGTGATCCGGTTTCACCCCACTGGTTATTACCGGCAAGAGAATATCTTAAAGTTTCTACCGCTTCCGTAACATCGTTGGCAGGATGAGGTGATTTGCCAGCCTTTATTCGAGCATCAACAATATCCTGAGGCCCCGTCGGACCATCCAATCGAGTATCATAATCACCGGGATCGATGTTTTTAACAACAAGTTCATATGTTTCATCTGTTATTTCATATTTATGTTCATTCTCGAAATCGTATTCTATAACTCTAGAAATATTTCGTGATGACTCTTCATGAACATAGTTATACATCACCCTATGCTCCCAATAAGCATAATTATTATTCCAGTTATTTCCAGAATATTTGATGGATACATCCTTCCTCTTATATTCATCATGATCCTGAGTATGAAAACGGATACTGTAATCTCCAACGTTCATCTCGAAATAATTATATTCTATTAAAACACCATTATACTTTGTACCATGTGCCGGTAAAGTGCTGCAAACAATGACTTGATCTATTGTTGCATCAAATATCATTACCTCATCTAAGGCCTTAAAATATTTGCTGTTTTCAGTTGGGAAGCCTTCCTTGATTGTTGATACACCACCGCTAATGACACCGCCGCTCACAGGAAGGACAGCATACTCAGAACTTATAATTTCAGAATAGGCAGATCCGGCAGGAAACCATATTTTGGTAAAGGCTATTTTAACCCCATCAGGTGCTTCGTAAAACCCTCTCGAATCCTTCGCCGCTGCAATTGAAGATCCATCAGATACAGAAATTTTAAATGCCTCAATAGTCCCGGTACTTGGTCCGCATGAAATCATTAAAAATATAATACAAACTGTTAATCCCAGACTCACTTTTTTTCTTAACATACCAATCCCCCACTTCATATACAAATAAAAGCTTTTTTTTGGAGGTTTGTTTTTGATAAATAGTTTTATGTCAAGCTCTGTTTGTAAGTATCAAACCTCAATAAACCATGCTTGTCCCGGTGCAGCCTTGATGTGTTTAAATATCTTAGTAATTCTCCCAACTATTTACATTATATATAATTGAAAGTTAAATTATATCACAACTTATCTAATTTTCACACAGATGATAGATAACCTTTTTGTTTTATATTGTATGGTAATCTTTTAAGTATTGCTACTGAGTATCTTCGTTGGAAGCCTCTTCTTTCAAAAATTTTTCTTCACACTCAGGACAGATACTGTGCGTGAATTCAGCATGAGAGTTGTTCTGTATATAAACTGCAACATCCTGCCAATACCCTTCATCTCCACGTATCTTCTTGCAGTAAGAACAAATCGGGAGAAGTCCCTGCAGCACCTTAATCTCATGTAGTGCTTTCTCAGAACGGGCAATCTGGGTCTCCAGTTTTTCAGCATACTCTGACCGGCTGTGTTCTATAAAGGCTGCTATAACACTCACAAAAATATACGAGCTGAAAAATGAGATCCCTTCAAGTAAATCAAACGAATAAATCGGCAGATGCATCGGATTAAATACCAGAAAAACAAGAATCACAGCCAGGACTGAGGTCCAGAAAACTCCTTCCCGTTCACCCAGAAAGTAGATAAATGTCAACGGTATAAAAAACTGCCAGTAGAGGACCGTTCCCTTACCTGAACCTATACACACAGCATAGAGAAAAAGGAGGGCTATTATCAGTAGGGTAAACCGGTATAGTAAAAGATTGAAAAATCCTTTCCGCAGTAAAACTAAACCGATTAGCAGTACGGCACATATCCCTGCTTCATAGAGCATTTCCAAGATATCACCTTCAACAATATCCTTAACTATAAAAATAGTCATTGCAGCAATTGCTGCAATCGATAATCTGATTGCCAACCTGTATTTACGATCACGTTCCTTTTCCTGTTCGTCAACTTTTCTCAACAGTAATACGCCTAATTTCATAAAACCTCTTATTTTTACCTCTTATTGGGTATTTAAAAACTCATGATTAAATTGTTTTTTACGCGGTGAAAGAAAGTGCTTTTTACAATCAGAATTATAACAGGTTATTTCATATTTGAAAGTTTTTTTTGAGTTGTGGAGCCAATGGAGCCAATTTTTAAATACGTTTCGCATTTTGAAATTTCCTCAATGATAAAAATTTTTCTCATTTTCGTTTACTCCGCTGTACCAGGTATAGTATCATAAGTTATGGTAACAAAAGAGATAATCAAACAGATTCCAAAAGTCGAACTTCACGACCACCTTGACGGCGGGCTGCGACCGCAAACAATCATTGAACTGGCCAAAGAGTACCGGTTCAACCTGCCGGCGAACAATCCCGCCGAGCTTGCAGCCTGGTTTCATCGGGGAGCAGAACAGAAAAGCCTGCCGCTCTATCTGGAGACCTTTGCGGTAACCGTAGGTGTTATGCAGACAAAAGAAGCACTTGAACGTATTGCCTATGAATCCATCGTAGATTTGGCCGCTGAACATGTGGTGTATACAGAAATTCGTTTTGCTCCGATACTTCACACTGAACTAGGTCTGAACCTCGAAGAAGTCGTCTCAAGCGTGCTGAAAGGGCTCGATAGAGGGAGAAAAGTAACCGGTACCGCTTTTGGGCTGATTCTCTGCGCCATGCGTAATAAGGACCCAAGAAATTCGCTTGATATTGCCGAACTTGCAGTAGCATTCAGCGACCGGGGAGTTGTAGGATTTGATCTTGCAGGAGATGAAAGCGGGCATCCGCCAAAAAAACATATTGAGGCATTTCAATATATACGGAACAGGAATTTTAACATAACCATACATGCCGGTGAAGCCTTTGGTGTTGAATCTATCTGGCAGGCCATTCAGATTTGCGGATCCCACCGAATCGGCCATGGTACGAGACTGGTAGAGGATATGAGTATTCATGGAACACGTATTGAAAAAATGGGGTCTCTTGCTCATTTTATTCGTGACCGCCGTATTCCAATGGAGATGTGTCTCTCCTCGAATGTAGGAACAGGCGCTTCGCAGAATTTTGACGATCATCCTTTTAATATTTTTTACCGCAACAATTTCAGGGTTTTTCTCAGCAGCGATAATCGTCTGATGAGTAATACTAATTTAACCAAAGAGATGGAACTGGCGGTTCAGTATTTTAATCTGGAATATCATGATCTGGAAAAGATCTCCCTGAACGCTATGAAATCAGCCTTTATCCACCATGATGAAAAAATTCGCATAATTTATGATGTCATAAAGGTGAAATTTGCTGAAATACGCAGAGA